>CAYFWA010000820.1:0-3452 GCA_964346625.1 uncultured Myxococcales bacterium | reverse complement strand
CGCCCGGCTGGCAAGGCGCGAGGAGGGCGAATATTGGTGGATATTTAACCGACGATCGACTCCGCGGGCCGGGATGGATCGGCGTCCTGATTGCGCAGATTATTGTGACCAGCCTCCTAACGGAGGTGGGCTATGAGCCGCGCCCGGCATCTCCCATCCATACACGTCCGCCCGCTGCTCACGCTGCTCTCGCTGCTGCTGCTGGGCCCTGCGGCCTGCCGGCTGGACTCCTACGACACGGGCAGCGAAGGCCGCTGGAACCGCCCCGACGCGTCGCTGAGCGACGCCGAGACCAAAGACGCCTCGGTGATGGCCGACGCCTGCGAGCCCAGCGACGAGGTGTGCGACGGTCTGGACAACGACTGCGACGGCGTGATCGACAACGGCTTCGACCTCCAGACTGATCCCAACAACTGCGGGGACTGCGGCCGGATCTGCCAATACGACCACTCCCTGTCGTCCTGCGCAGCGGGCCAGTGCGTCATGGGCGCCTGCTTGCCGGGACACCACGACCTCAACGAGCTCGACAGCGACGGCTGCGAGTACGCCTGCCACGAGACCAACGACGGCACCGAGCTGTGCGACGGCGTGGACAACGACTGCGACGGGGAGATCGACGAGGACTTCGACTTCCAGACCGATCCCGATCATTGCGGCGAATGCGCCAACGTGTGCGTCTTTCTCAATGGAAACGGCGCCTGCCAGGGCGGCCAGTGTGTCCTGGGCGGCTGCCGCGGCGGATATGCCGACCTCGACGGCCAGGCGCAAAACGGTTGCGAGTGTCGGATGGACCTGGCGGCGGGCGGTCCCCTTTGCACCGAAGGCGTCCCGGGCGACTGCGGCGCCGGGGAGGTGTGCGCCGACGTCACCGGGGACGGCACGAGCACCTGCGCCGCTCTGCCCCAAGACCTGTGCGACGGCCGCGACAACGACTGCGACGCGGTGGTGGACGAGGACGCCACCGCCATCTTGCAAGCGGTGGAGTGTTATACCTTCCCGTCCGGCTGCGTGGAGGTCTCCCCCGGGGACTTCCAGTGCACCGGGGAGTGCCGCCCCGGCTCCATGGAGTGCCACGACGGCGAGTTGGCCTGCACCGGCGAGACCGGGCCGCGGGCCGAGACCTGCAACGATCTGGACGACGACTGCAACGGCACCGTGGACGACGGGTGGGACAAGGACGGCGACCCGGCCAACTGCGGAGGGTGCGGGATCCAGTGTACGGCCTTGCTGCCCAACGCCGTGGTGAGCTGTCAGCAGGGGCAGTGCCAGCTCGACGCCTGCCTCACGGGCTTTTTCGACATCGACCCGGCCACCCCGGGCTGCGAATACGCCTGCACCCCCACTCAGGGAGGCAACAAGGTCTGCGGCTCGCCAGCGGACAACGACTGCAATGGCGTCCCCGACCAGCAGGAGTTCGACACCAGCACCGATCCGGACCATTGCGGTCAGTGCAATTATCGGTGCGAGGTCCACAAGCCCTACGGCACCGAGGTCCTGCCCGGCGCCCAGGCCTGCCAGGGGGGGGCGTGCGGCTACGGCTGCCTGCCCGGCTTCCACGACACCGTCCCCGGGGTGCCGGGCTGCGAATGCGAGGAGAGCAACAGCGGGGTGGAGCAGTGCGACGGCGTGGACAACGACTGCGACGGTACGGTGGACAACGGCTTCGATCTGCTCACCGACGCGGATCACTGCGGGACCTGCGGGTTCCGCTGTGCGGATCTGCCCGTGCCGGCCAACGCGCAGCTCGCGGGGTGCGTCAACGGACAGTGCCGCTTCCAGTGCGTCGGGGACCACCACGACATCAACGGCGATCTCAACGGGGGCGCCGCTCCGCCCACCAACGACGGGTGCGAGTACGCCTGCACGCCCGCCGGCGCCGAGACCTGCAACGGCGCGGACGACGACTGCGACGGAGACACCGACGAGGACGGCGGCGGGCAGCCCCTCACCCGCTCCTGCTACACGGGGACGCCCGCGGGCAGCCAGAGCAACCCGCCCTGCCGCGCCGGACAGCAAACCTGCACGGGGGGCAGCTGGGGATCCTGTCTGGGTGAGATCACCCCGGTGCCCGAGGTCTGCGGCGACGGCGTGGACAACGACTGCAACGGCACGCCGGACGACGGCTTCGACTTCCAGAACGACGTGGAAAACTGCGGCGGCTGCGACCAGTCCTGTTTTCTGCTCCGCCCCCCCAACACCCTGCCGGCCACCCCCGGGTGTGTGAACGGCGAGTGCCTCTACGTCTGCATCGCCGGCTTCGCGGACCACGACAACGACCGCAATGATCCCCCGGGCACGTCACCGAACGGGTGTGAGTACACCTGCCCGCGCTTTCCCACCGTGGCCGAGGAGTGCAACGATCTCGACGACGACTGCGACGGCGCGGTGGACGAGGACCTGCCGGCGACCCAGGACATCTGCCCACGATCGGACGACGCCGGCACGCCCTGCTTCGGGGCGCTGGCCACCTGCCGCGATCCGGACGGCGCCGGCGGGCTGCCCAAGGGCTGGTACTGTGTATATGCGCCGGAGGTGGACGTGGACCCCACCGAGCCGAATCTGCTCGCGGAGGAGGGTCGCTGCGACGGCGTCGACAACGACTGCGACGGCCAGACCGACGAGACCTTCCCCACCTTGGGCCAGGAGTGTGACAACGGCCTACTGGGCGCCTGCCGCGACGTGGGCGAGCGGATCTGCGATCCGGGCGATCCCTACACCACCACCTGCGACCTGAGCGTGCTCCCGGACGCCGACCCGGCCGCGCCCTCGGCAGAGGTGTGCAACGGCGTGGACGACAACTGCGACGGGATCCGGGACAACCCCGACCCAGCGGATCCCGACCGGGTGGTGGACGACATGGTCCACGTCACCCACTCCGGCCTCGACTTCTGGATCTATACCTACGAGGCGAGCCGCCCCGACGCGGACGACCTGGATCCCGGCATCTCCGACGCTCGGGCCTGCTCCCGGGACGGCGCCCTGCCCTGGACCAACGTCACCTGGGACGACGCCGAGGCCGCCTGTTTGGCCGTGGGCAAGCGGCTGTGCACCGCGGCCGAGTGGGTGGCCGCCTGCCAGGGCGCCACTGGCACGGTGTACCCCTACGGCGACATCTACGAGGGCGCCTGGTGCAACGGCGAGGATCACGACGGCGTCCCAGGCGGCGTGGACGACGACGTGCTTTTGCCCACCGGCGATCTGGGCATGTGCCTCAGCGCAGACGGCGCCTACGACCTGTCGGGCAACGTGCGGGAGTGGACCGACGACCTTCGGGGCACCACGACCGGGGGCGATCCCATCTACGTGGTCCGCGGCGGCGAGTACCATACCCCGTCGCCGGGGCTCACCTGCAGCTTCGACCTGTCCCAGGCCGTCTACGACGTGGTGCTGCCCACCATCGGCTTCCGCTGCTGCTCCGACACGGCCCCCTGACACCTCCCGACCCCGACCCC
>CAYFWA010000819.1:0-3452 GCA_964346625.1 uncultured Myxococcales bacterium | reverse complement strand
CCGAAAAACCGCGCTTTTTCGGGGCGAGGGGGGATGGGACATCCCCCCTGAACGTTTACAGAAGTTCATTCGCGCGGAAGGGAACGCCGACGGCCGGCTCTACCGTGACCCGCGCTTGCACAAAGGTATCGTGGCCACCCTGGAGCAGCGCGTGGCCGACTTCCGGGAGGACTTTTGATGAGACCGTACTTCGAGAAGATGAACCCCCTGGGCAAACCGCTGTCCGAGGGCGCGAAGAAGCGGGCCGAGGCCAACGCCGAGGTCCTGCGCGAGGAGGAGGCCACCATCGCGGCGGCCATCCAGCAGAAGCTCGACGCCGGCATCCCGGCCGAGAAGGTGCACAAGCGCGGCCAGCTCCTCGCCATGGAGCGCATCGAGAAGCTGGTGGACCCGGGGAGCTGGCGCCCCCTCACCACCCTGTACAACCCGCAGGACAACGAAGAGGGCACCACCGGCCTCGTCTGCGGGCTCGCCGCGGTGGAGGGCAAGCGGTGCGTGGTGGTGGCCTCGGACAACAAGGTGCTGGCCGGCGCCTGGATCGCCGGGCAGCCGGAGAACGTAGCCCGGATCCAGGACGTGGCACAGATGCTCAACGTCCCGCTGGTCTGGGTGCTCAACTGCTCGGGCGTGAAGCTCACCGAGCAGGAGGAGGTCTACGCGGGCCGTCGCAGCGGCGGGCGGACCTTCTTCCGGCACTCGGAGATGAACCTCGAGGGCGTGCCGGTGCTCGCCGGGGTGTACGGCACCAACCCGGCCGGGGGCGGCTACCACGGCATCAGCCCCACCGTGATGTACGCCCACCAGGACGCCAACATCGCCGTGGGGGGCGGCGGCATCGTCAGCGGCATGTCCCCCAAGGGCCACTTCGACCTGGAGGGGGCCAAGACCCTGCTCGAAGCCACCCGGCACTTCAAGGCGGAGCCCCCCGGGGGCGTGAAGATCCACCACGACGAGACGGGCTTTTTCCGCACCGTGGACGAGACCGAAGAGGGCGTGCTGCAGCGGCTGCGCGAGGCCATGGCCGGCATGCCCGCCCACGACCCCTCGCTGTTCCGCGTGGCCGAGCCCGCCGAGCCGGCCTACTCCGCCGACGAGCTCTACTACCTGGTGCCCCACCGGCAGAAGGTGACCTACGACGTGGAGCAGGTCATCGCGCGCCTGGTGGACGGCTCGGAGCACATGGAGTACCGGCCGGGCTACGGCCCAGAGGTCTACACCGGCCTGGTGAAGGTCGACGGGTTCCTCTGCGGCGTCATCGCCAACCGCCAGGGCTTTTTGGGCAAGGACTACCCCGAGTACGCCGACGGTGAGTACCTGGGCATCGGCGGCAAGCTGTATCGCCAGGGCCTCATCAAGATGAACGAGTTCGTGACCCACTGCGGGCGGGACCACGTGCCCGTCTTCTGGCTGCAGGACACCAGCGGCATCGACGTGGGGGACATCGCCGAGAAGGCCGAGCTCCTCGGCCTCGGGCAGTCCCTGATCTACTCCATCGAGCGCTCCGAGGTCCCCATGATGTGCCTGGTGCTGCGCAAGGGCACCGCGGCGGCGCACTATGTCATGGGGGGGCCCCAGGCCAGTCGGAACAACGCCTACACCATCGGCTGCGGCACCACCGAGATCTACGTGATGCACGGCGAGACCGCCTCGGCGGCCGCCTTCGCCCGCCGCCTGGTGAAAGAGGAGGAAAAGGGCAACGACCTCCAGCCCGTCATCGACAAGATGAACGAGCTGGCCCAGGAGTACCACGACAAGTCCCGGCCCGTGTACTGCGCGAAGCGGGGCTACGTGGACGAGGTGGTGAAGATGACCGAGCTGCGCGACTACCTGACCGCCTTCGCGCGCTCCGTGTACCAGAACCCCCGCGGGATCTGTCCGCATCACCAGATGATGCTCCCGCGGATCATCAAGGGCTGACCGACGCGCGATCGCGCCATCGGGCGGTCGCGCCAGCGAGCGGTCGCGCCAGCGAACGGTCGCGCCAGCGAACGGTCGCGCCAGCGAACGGTTGCGCCAGCGAACGGTCGCGTGGTCACGCGCCGGCAGCCCACAGACAACCGACCCCCTGTTCAATGGAGGTACCCGTGGAAGGAAAGAAACTCCCCCTGCCGAAGAAACTCGACCTCGGTGACATCACCGTCCGAGATGGTCTCCAGGCCCTGGAGCACTACTTCGACGCGGAGGACAAGGTCCGGCTGACCGAGGATCTCATCCTCGCCGGCTTCAAGCACGTGGAGGTGACCAACTTCGGCCATCCAAAGTTCCTCCCGCAGTTCAGCGACTGCGAGGAGGTGCTCACGCGGCTGTTCCAGAGCGAACGCGTGGGCAAGCTGCTGCGACAAAACGGAGGCGACGTCACGGTGTGCGCCGTGACCATCAACGAGCGCGCCTGCGACCGGGCCCTGAAGTACAAGGCGAAAAACGGCTTCGGCCCGGACTACTTGCTCCAGATGGTCTCCACCGACGAGGCGCACCACAAGACCAACTCCGGCACGTCGCTCGACGACTACTGGAAGATGACCGAGCGTTGCATCAAGATGGCCCACGAGGCCGACGTGATGATGTGCGGCACGGTCTCCACCATCTGGGGCTCGCCCATGCACGGCAGCCGCATCACGGACCTCGCCAAGGGAGTGGAGTTCTCCAAGTACTACCTCGAGCTCGGCGCGGACTACATCGAGCAGGCGGATCACGACGGCTCCGGGGACCCGCAGCGCGTCTACGAGTACTTCACCATGATCCTCGACCCGGACATCATGGGGAAGTGGGCCGACCCGCAGTACCACCTGTGCCACTGCCATACCTCGCGGGGCATGGGCCTGGCCAACTACCTGGCCGCCCTGCAGGCCGGGATCACCCGCTTCGAGACCACCCTGTCGGGCACCGGCGGACAGCCCGCCAACATGGTGGACGGCAAGTTCACCGGGGGCACCGGTAGCTACTACCACTTCGAGCACCTGTACTCGGGGCTCGTGTCCACCGAGGACTTCGTGGTGATGTGCGCGGCCATGGGCCTCGACACCGGCATCGACCTGCGCAAGCTGCTCGACCTCGGCAAGCGCTTCCGCGACGACTTCATCGTGATGAAGCCAAAGCACCGGGAGCTGCTTTTGAGCAACGCCACCGAGACCACCGGCCTGTCGCGGGCGCAGCTCGAGAGCCTCGAGACCGCCGACGACGAGACCGTGGAGCGGCTGGCCGAGGAGGCCACCCACAAGCAGCTCGACGAGGAGTCCGGCGCCAAGTCCCACGTGCTCGACAACATGAAGGGCATGCTGGGCGGCATCCGCAACTACCTGCGGTGGAACGCCTGGGGACCCTCGCGCACCGAGTCCATCCTCTCCGACCTGCCCCCCTCCCCCGAGCTGCGCGAGCACTTCGAAGGCGAGTAGGCCGACCCCCTCGGACCCCGACCCCCTCGGACACCGACACCCTCGGACACCGAACACCCC
>CAYFWA010000818.1:1218-3453 GCA_964346625.1 uncultured Myxococcales bacterium | reverse complement strand
GAGCAGCTTTGGGGGCCGCGGAGGGCTTTGTCTTCTGGCTCTCGATTCCCCCCGCCGCGCTGCGCGCGGCGGGGGGAATCGAGAGCTGCGGGGGGTGAAGTTTAGCCCTTTGCCTTCTTCACGCCCTCGAGGATCTCGGGCATGGCGTTTTCCCAGGTGTTCACTAGGCCGTAGTCGGCCACCTGGAAGATCGGGGCCTCCTCGTCCTTGTTGATGGCCACGATGACCTTGGAGCCCTTCATGCCGGCGAGGTGCTGGATGGCGCCGGAGATGCCCACCGCGAAGTAGAGATCCGGGGCGACCACCTTACCGGTCTGGCCCACCTGCAGGTCGTTGGGCACGAAGCCGGCGTCGCAGGCCGCGCGGGTGGCGCCGAGGGCGCCGCCGAACAGGTCGGTGAGCTCCTCGAGGACCTTGAAGTTCTCGCCGTCCTTCATGCCGCGGCCGCCGGAGACCACCACCTTGGCCTCGGACAGGTCGGGGCGATCGGACGCGGAGAGCTGCAGATCGAGGAACTCCGCGCCGTCGGGGTCCACGTCGCCGGCCTCGGCCGTCTCCACGGCGCCGGCGGCGTCCAGGGGCGCGGCCGGGTCGAACTCGGTCTGGCGGGCGGTGGCCATCACCAGGTCGGTCAGGACCTCCACCTCGCCCAGGGCGTTGCCGGCGTTGGTGGGGCGCACGAAGGTCTTGGGACCCTTCACGGCGATGACGTCGGAGGCCATGGCCGCGTCGAGCAGCGCCACGGCGCGCGGGAACAGATCCTTGGCGAGGTTGGTGGCGGTGGCGCCCACGTGGGTCACGCCGAGATCCTTGGCCACCTTGGCCAGCACCGGGGCGTAGGTCTCCGCCATGTAGTTGGTGAGGCCCTCGTTGTCCACCACCATGACCTTGCTCAGGTACTTGGCCGCGTCGGCGCCGGCGTCGCCCACGCCACTGCCGATGATCACGCCGTAGACCTCGCCGCCGGTGTGGCCGGCGACCTCGCGGGCCCAGGTGATGGCGGGAAGGGAGGACGTCTTGAGGGCGCCGTCGGAATGCTCACAAAATACCAGTACGTTGCTCATTGCTTGCTCTCCCTTCTCCTAGAGGACCTTCGCCTCGTTCTGGAGCTTGTCGAGCAGCTCCGCCACGTCCTTGACGATCATGCCGCCCGCGCGCTCGGGGGGCGGATCGAAGGAGTTGTGCTTGATTCGCAGCTCGGTGTCCACGCCCAGGTCGCCGAGCTCCTTGACGTCGATGGGCTTTTTCTTCGCCTTCATGATCCCCTTGAGGGAGGCGTAGCGCGGCCCGTCGCCGTACTCGTGGGACTCCTCGGTCTGGTTGTTCTTCACGGCCTTGGGGGCCACGATGCGCAGGTCCACCGACACCATGGCGGGCAGGTTCACCTTCTTTTTCTCCACGCCGCCGTCCACCTCGCGGGTGACCACGAGCTCCTTTTTGTCCTCGAAGCTCTCGATGGCCGCCGCGAAGCACGCCTGGGGCAGCCCCAGCAGGCCGGCCACGATCTGGCCCGCCTGGTTGGAGTCGCCGTCCACGGCCTGCTTGCCCATCAGCAGCAGATCCGGCTGCTCGTCCTCGTAGATCTTCTTGACGATCTGGGCCACGGTCCAGGAGTCCAGATTCTCGTCCTCGGCCACCACGTGGATGGCGCGATCCGCGCCCATGGCCAGACAGGAGCGGATCTCCTTGGTGGCGTCTTTCTGGGGGCCGATGGACAGCACCACCACCTCGCCGAAGCGCTTGGCCTTGCCGCCCTTGACCACCTCGAGCATGCGCAGGGCACCCTCGACGGCGTACTCGTCGAAGGGATTCACCACCCAGTTCATCCCCGATATGTCCACCTGGTTGTCCTTGATCTTGACCTTCTGCTCGGGGTCCGGGACCCGCTTTGCTGTGACCAGAACCTTCACGGCGTGGCCTCCTTTCTTTGCGTCTGGAATCCTCCGGGAGGGCGGCCCAGGTGCCCCGGACCGCTGCAATCCCTTGAAATCAGACAGGTGTGTAACCGGCGCTTTTCAGCTTCTTTCCAGCTATTTTCAAATAATTCAGCGGTGATCTATCAGGCGGGACGCAGCGTGTCAAGCGGGTCGGGGACATTGACCCGGAGCAGGTCGATCTTACTTTGCAACCGTTGCAACGGATATTGCAGGAGCCTCCCATGAACGATCCCAAGGACGACCAGCAGGCGAGCGACGAGCGGGCCACGCCTCCGGCCGGCGCGCCCGCCGAGATCGG
>CAYFWA010000818.1:0-1118 GCA_964346625.1 uncultured Myxococcales bacterium | reverse complement strand
GCCGACGGAGCCAACGCGCCCGAGGGCGCCCTCTCACGCCGGGAGCTGCGCGCGGTGGAGCCCCACTACGACCGGCTGCAGCAACTCACCTGGGGGTTCGCTCCCCTGCCCGTGCTGCGATCGGCCGCCGAAACCGGGCTGCTCGCCTGGCTCGCCGAGCGCGAGCCGGATCGGGAGATCGGCGGCACCGAGGCCGCCGACGCCCTGGGGCTCCACCCGGGGGCCACCACCAAGGTGCTGCGGGCCCTGGCCGGGATGGACCTGCTCGAGGGTGACGGCGAGCGGTTCCGCATGCGCGACGGCGCGCGGCCGCTGTTTACCCCCGGCTCGGACCTCGACCACACGGCGGCGCTTTCGCACATCTTCGGGCTGAGCCGCGCCTGGGCCGAGCACCTGACCGGGTGGCTGCAAAGCGGAGACTGGCCGCGACCCGAGCGCTCCGGCCGCGACGTGGCCGACTTCGTGGGGGCCATGCGCGCGCTGGCCCACGGCATGGCCGGGCGGCTGTCCGACGTCCTGGATCTGAGCGAGGCCCGGGAGCTCGTGGACGTGGGCGGCGCCCTGGGCACCTTCAGCCTGGAGCTGTGCCGGGTCCACCCGGAGCTGCGCGCCACCGTGCTCGATCGGCCCGAGGTGGTGGAGATGACGCGGGACGAGATCGCGCGCTACGGCCTGAGCCACCGCGTGGACACCCAGGCGGGCGACTACCTGCAGAGCCCGCTGCCCGAGGCCGACGTGGTGCTGCTGGCCAACGTGACCCATCAGGAGAGCCGCGCCGACGCCGCGGCCATGGTGCAGCGGGCGGCCGAAGCCCTGCGCCCGGGGGGCCAGGTGGTCGTGCTGGACTTCACCCTGGAGGACGACCGCAGCCACCCCCTCACCGGGGCGCTGTTCGCCATCAACATGCGCCTTTTCGGCGACACCTATGCCGAGGCCGACTTCCGGGTCTGGCTCGCCGACGCCGGCCTCGAGGAGATCACCCGCCACGATCTGTCCGACATGAAGCTCGTGATCACCGGCCGCAAGCCCGGCTAGATAGCTGATCCCATTACCGCAACACTCTGGAGCGGAAGCGCGGCGGAGCGTGCGGATGGCCGCGCGCAGCTCGGCTTTTTCGC
>CAYFWA010000817.1:0-3455 GCA_964346625.1 uncultured Myxococcales bacterium | reverse complement strand
CAGGATCCGCGCTGCTGAGCGACGCACAGGATCCGCGCTGCTGAGCGACGCACAGAGTGAGGCCTGCCGAGCACCAGTGAGGCTGGGAGCCTGGTGCCTGGAGCCTGAAGCCCAGAGCCTGGAGCCTGAAGCCTGGAGCCTGAAGCCCAGAGCCTGGAGCCTAAAGCCTCGCGGCTCGAGCCGCGAGCCGCGAGCCGCGAGCCGCGACCTCGGAGCCGCTGATGGTGAGGGTCTGGATTTGTCACTGCCGTCGCGGGGCCCGGTTCGAAGCTACTCCAACAGACAGCCGAAGTGGTCGTCCACGAAGCGGGCGCGGGCGCCCCAGAACATCATGGCCTGGGTGCGGACCTCCTGGCGATCCCAGTCGATGGTGTAGGTGGCCAGGTTCGGCGGCTAGCGGGTCCAGCGGGAGCAGTAGTCCTTGGTCTGCCCCAGCACGAAGCCCGCCATGTCCCGGTGCCCCTCGCCGTAGAGCATGGCCAGCACCGAGGACTCCTGGTTGGACTGTCCCTCGTAGACCTCGGCCCAGTCCAGCCCGGAGGCCATCTCGAGCAGGTCCACCACGAGGATGTCGCAGTTTTCCGGCCGCACGGGCTCGAGGTGGTCGCAGATGGAGTCGTTGATGTCCAGCTCGCCCCGCGCCACGGCGCGGCCCACCAGGGCGTTAGGAGGCTGGTCAAAATAATCTGTGCAGTCGGGACGCCGATCCATCCCGGCCCGCGGCGTCGCTCGTCGGTTAAATATCCACCAATATTCGCCCTCCTCGCTCCTTGCGGGCCGGGCGCCTCGACGCCCTGACTTGCACACCTTATTTTGACCAGCCTCCTTAGTGATGCTCTTGGTCACCGACCAGGCCAGGTGGCGCATGGTGGCGTCGAAGCCCCGGCCGTAGCGCTCGTACACGATGGCCCCGCCCTGCACGATGATCACGGAGTCGGTGCGGATCCCCTCGCGGTCCACGTCGTCGCCCACCAGGGTGAAGGCGTAGTCCTCAAGCGCGGCGATCTCGGCGGAGCGGGCCGCGGCGTGCTCGGCCTCCCGCGAGGGCCACTCGTAGGTGGGCCACTGGTCGCGGTGCGGGCACGCCTGCCCCCGCGCCGCCGACGCGGCGCCCGCGAGCACCAGCGCGGCGCCCGTGAGCACCAGCGCGCCGAGCGGCACCGATCCGAACGTCGAGGACCGGGGATTGCCGCGCGTGTCCGGGGCCACCGCGCGCGCATCCGCGGCCACCGCAGGCGCATCCGGGGCCACTGTAGGCGCATCCGGGGCCACCCCCCGCGCGCGGTGGCGGTCATCGCCGGTCCGCAACCTCGGACAAACGCCGTGAACGTTGCTGCCGCGGCTGCTGGCTGGTGCGCGCCTCCACGAAGGGCTCTGCTTCCCATGGGTTCTCATCATCTGCTTCCCATGGGTTTTCATCAGAAGCCCCCTCTGACTCGAGTTTCGCCCTTCTGGCTGCTCCCCCAGCGACAGCAGCGCATCCCGGCCGCCGCGGGTCCGCTGGCGGTGAGCCGTGAGGGGCGAGGGCGCCGGGTGGACCCTGGGCACGGGGGGCGCCTTGCGCCGGGTCAGGTAGAGCATCAGGGTCACCGTGCCCGGCAGGATCACCGCGTCGGCCGCGGCGAAGGCCGAGGCGCGGCCCAGCTCGCGGGTGGTGGCGCCGGCCGCGATGGCCACCACCATGGTCACGAGCTGCACGCCCAGGGCCGTCCAGAATGCCGGGTGCAAGCGCAGGCGGTCGAGCTTGAGGTGGCGGCCGAGCAGGTACTCGGTGGTGAACACCGCCGCGGGGGGCAGCGCCAGCAGCAGCAGCAACCCCGGCAGCGCCGCGGCGATGTAGTTGGAGGGGTGCTTGCCGATCTCGTGGCCCAGCGCCATGGAGGCCGGCACGGTGAGAGCCGCGGCCCCGAAGCCCGAGAGCCCCGTCCACAGCGACCAACGGGCCCAGGACATCTGCGCCCCGGCGTCGCCGTGGCCCACGTCCCCGGCGCGCTCGGCTCCAGTCCCAGCGCCTCCCGGGGGCGGTGTCACCGCCGGGTCGGGGACCGGCCGGGTCCTCGCCGTGTCCGCGGCCGCCGCATCCCGGGTCGCCGCATCCCGGGTCGCCGCATCCCGGGTCGCCGCATCCCGGGTCGCCGTGTCCCTGGCCGCCGCATCCCTGGCCGCCGCATCCCGGGACGCCGCATCCCGGACCGCCCCGTCCCTGGCCGCCGTGTCCCGGGACGCCGCATCCCTGGCCGCCGTGTCCCTGGCCGCCGTGTCCCTGGCTGCCGCGTCCCGGGACGCCGTGTCCCTGGCCGCCCCGTCCTTCGGTGCCGTGGACGCTGGGGCCCCGGTGTCCGCGCCCGGGCCACTTTCACCCGAGGCGCGGGCCCGCGAAGCTGCTTCCCCTGCTTCCCCCGCCTCCCGCGCGGGCGCCGCCGAGACCGCGGAGCTGACGAGGGCCGCGGCTCCCAGCAGGCCGAGCACCGACACAATCCGCCTTCGGTTTTACATGGCGCCCATAGTTGCACACCGATGTAGGTTGAACAACCACCCAGAAGCCGCCCATGATGTCGGGTCGCCTTCCAGCGCGCTTTTTGCCAGGCAAATCGGGGTTACCAGGCAAATCGGAGCCGATTGCCCTTGGCACATTCGCGAACATCCACCGTCTCGGCGGATCACGGATCACGGATCACGGATCACCTCGGCGACCAAGCCGCGGACAGAAGTCCACCACCTATTTCGCTAGGTCACCGACTTTTGTCCGCGTAAGCGGACATTTCTCTGCCACCTACCCCCAAGGTCCCCGACCTTTGTCCGGTCTTGCGGACAAAAGTCGCCCACCTTGCAAACAAGGGGTCGGACTTTTGTCCGCCCTGCGGCCCCGTCGAGCTCGACGGGGGGAACTTACAAACCAGGGCGACACCGTGGAAGCAGCCAAGCCGACATCGATCCTGACCGCGCGGGAGCGAAGGGGTATGATGACCCTTGATGGCCCCCGACAAAGACCCAAACGCCGACTCACCGGGCGGGGACGCCACGGGCGGGGACACCACGGGCGGGGACACCACGGGCGGGGACACCACGGGCGGGGACACGCTGGACGGCGACACAGCGGGCGGGGACACGCTGGACGGCGACACAGCGGGCGGGGGGCGGCCCTCCGCGGTCCGGCTCACGCGCAGGGGGTTTCTGGTCACGGGGGCCGGGGCGCTGCTCGGGGCGTGCGATGACGAGGGGGTCGAGGAAGGCGCAGCGCGGGTCCCGGCCAAGCGGCTATCGCGGGCCTCAGCGCCTCGCGCGTCGGCTGGGAGGCGGCGCGCCTCCGGGGCGGCCGGGGCCGCGCGCTCCGTCGACTCTGGAGCCGATTCGCGCCGACCCTCCCCGCGGGGCGGTGGAGCCGGAGAGGGACGGCCGCGCCGACGGGGTGGGGGCGATGCGGCGCAGGCGTCCCGGCGGGGCGGAGGCGGGGG
>CAYFWA010000816.1:0-3457 GCA_964346625.1 uncultured Myxococcales bacterium | reverse complement strand
GTGGCGGTGGCTCGGAGGTGGCGGTGGCTCGGAGGTGGCGGTGGCTCGGAGGTGGTGATGGCTCGGAGGTGGCGGTGGCTCGGAGGTGGCGGTGGCTCGGCACGGGTTCGAGCCTGCCTCGGCACGGGTTCGAGCCTGCCTCGGCACGGGTTCGAGCCGGGCTCGGCACGGGTTCGAGCCGGGCTCGGCACGGGTTCGAGCCGGGCTCAGCACGGGCTCGACCAAGGCTCGGCCAAGCTTTGGCCAAGCATCAACAACGCTTCGGCCCGAGCTTCGGCCCGAGCTTCGGCCCGAGCTTCGGCAAGGGCTCGGTCGGTGCTCGAGCAGTGGGGGCTGAGGCTGGGGGTTGAAAGACTGTTACAAATCATCTTGATCCGGGGTTCGAGGTGGTGTATCCATAGGTGGTACCGTGTGTGACGGTGCAGGAGAAGATTTGACGGGCGAAGCTGATAGCAGCGCCCGCAGCAGCCCTACGAAGCCTTTCTGCGAAGCCTCAGCCGATATTCTGGCCAGCACGACTGCGAGCGGTGCCGGAGGCGCTCGACCTGAAACGAGGTGGGCGCCGAGGGTGGCCGACGCGAGAAAGCGGGATCCGGGATGGCGCGCGGGGTGGGTGGGAGCGGGCAGAGTGGGACAGCGAGAGTGGAAGCGAAAGCAAGGCCCCAAGGACGTAGCGACCCCAAGGACGTAGCGACCCAAGGCCCCAGAGACCGGAAGACCGCCAGGACAGACAGACAGACAGACAGACCATCAGGCAGATAACCAAGACAAGTCGCTAGACCCGCCGTCCTGTATTCCCGCGCCCCTGATAGACGCATCCGTTTGGGACTGGTCGCTGGAACGCGGGGTCCAGGAGCGTGTGAGCCTGGGACCAAGTCCACGTCCAGCCGGTTCGGTCGAGAGCCAGCCGGTTCGGTCGAGAGCCAGCCGGTTCGATCGAGATGACGCGATTGAGTCGGAACGGTTGAATCGGCGCGATTGAGTCGGAGCGGCTGGCGCGTGGGATGGAAGCCCGTATCGTGGCTTGGGTTTGGTTCGGAAAACTGCTCTGTGAGCCCGAGTAGCAGAGCAGGGATGTTTTTTTTCTCGGGTAGGAGAGAGATCGAAGATGAAGATGTACGTTGGCAATCTGCCCTTCAGCACGGATGAGCAAGAGCTTCGCGGTGTGTTCGAGGAGCACGGCACAGTGGACTCGGTAGCCATCATCACGGATCGCGATACGGGCCGCTCCCGCGGCTTCGGGTTCGTGGAGATGCCCGATGACCAGGCCAAGGCCGCCATGGAGGCTCTGGACAACGCTATGATGGATGGCCGGAACCTCAAGGTGAACGAGGCCCGTCCGCGGACTCCGCGGCCCCGCTGGTAGGCAGCTAACCCTAGCCCTGTCGCGCTCGCGCCCGTGTGCGGGTGCGGCAGGGCGCACAAGATTCCCTCCCTCCGTCCGCACGGGCGGAGCACCTTCCCGATAGACCGTATCGCAAAACGTCAGGCAGTCCAGTCGGCCGTGCTGGGAATTCAATATAGCTGGATTTATCCGTTTCTTCTGCGATAATACGCTGAACCGGAGGAAACGGAGCATCCATGTCACACAAGAAAAGCCGCTCGCACTGCTGCCCTGGTCGCCATCTCGATCCTCGCCATCCCGATGGCGATTCCGATAACCGACTCGAGCACAACCACGACGACCATCGAAATTTTGGATCATGCGGTGGCCGCGGTGGACGCGATGGCGGCGGTGGACGCGATGGCGGCGGTGGACGCGATGGGGGCGGTGGACGCGATGGCCGCGGTGGACGCGATGGCGGCGGTGGACGCGATGGCGGCGGTGGACGCGATGGCGGCGGTGGACGCGATGGCCGCGGTGAGTCGGAGGAATACCGGGAGTGGGGTCTATCAGCAGAAGGCGAGCTGAGTGACGAAGCCTTGGCGGTGGAGGCGCAGTACGCGGTCGAGGAGCAGGGCGCGAGCCGGCGGGACTTTCTGAACGGCCTGTATGGGGCGGGGGCGGTGACCCTGGGGTGGGCCGCGGCATCGGCCTGCTCGAAGTCTGGCGCGAGCCGCGGCCAGGAGGCGGAGCGCTCGGCCGGGGCGGCGGGGGCGGCGCGGGAACGTGAGGGGATGGATTCGAGGTCGGGGTCGGGGATGGATCCGAGGTCGGGGTCGGGGATGGATCCGAGGTCGGGGTCGGGGTCTGCGATGGATCCCATGGGAGAGAAGGAGCGGCGGGTGGCCGAGCGGAGGTTGGCCGAGCGAGAAGCTGCGGGAGGTGGGGCAGGGGGAGCGGACGGTGGGAGCGGCGGATCGGGATCCGGGGCGTTCGAGGTGCCGTCGTCGGTGGCGGGGAAGGGGCAGGTGTTCCAGGCGCAGTGGGCGAGCAGCCTCAAGGGGAAAAACGACCTACCGCCGCGCAAGCCCATGGAGAAGATGGTGGACCACCTGATGCGGGAGCTGACGGGCAAGTCTCGTCCGCTGGACGCGTGGTCGACCCTGTTTCGCGCCGACGACGTGGTGGCGGTGAAGCCGAACACGCTGGGGCGCGACTGGTGCAGCCCGAGCCCGGCGATGGTGTCGGTGATTCTGGAGCGGCTGCGGGCGGTGGGGGTGAAGCCGGGCAACATCTACGTCTGGGATCGCGGCCACCTGGCCTACACGAAGCTGTACGCCTGGCTCAAGGCGGGCAAGGGCTTCAAGGGGGAGATGCGAGGGGTGAACGCGGGGCTGCAGAGCAAGTTCGGCTACGATCCGCGGCCCGTGAAGATCAGCACGGGGCAGACCGAGCAGCTCGACCGGGTGATCCGCAAGGCCACGGCCGTGGTGAGCGTGCCCGTGTGGAAGGACCACGGCATCGCGGGCGTGACCGGGGCGCTGAAGAACGTGGCCTTCGGCATCATGCGTCGGGCCTCGGCCTACCACGGCAACGCCTGCACGCCGGGCATCGGCGACTTCTACAACCTGCCCGAGGTGCGGCCCAAGATCCGGCTGATCCTGGCGGACGTACACCGGGCGGTGTACGAGGGCGGGCCCTTCGGTGGCCGCCGCCACAACGTGTGGCTCGACCGGGTGCTGGCCACGCGGGATCCGGTGGCCCTGGACCGCGTCCAGCAGAACGAGCTGGACCGGTTGCGCAAGGCCAACGGTCTTTCGCACCTGATGGCCGGGGGCGGGCACGGCAAGCCGATCCACATCGCCCACGCGGCCAAGCTGGGGCTGGGCGAGCCGAACCTGGCGAAGATCAAGCACACGAACAAGACGCTCCGCTGAATCGACTCGGATCGGCGAGCGTGAGCGGACGATTTCGCACATCCCAGCGGCCGGGTTGGACGAAAACGGAGCCCATGCGCCCCGTCCCCGGGGGGCGGACATCGGTTCGGCGATGTGTCGCCAGTGAAGAAGCGCGTGGCGTCTTAGGGAGCGGGTCAAAATAAGGTCTGCAAGTCAGGGCGTCGAGGCGCCCGGC
>CAYFWA010000815.1:0-3463 GCA_964346625.1 uncultured Myxococcales bacterium | reverse complement strand
ATCCGGCAGGGGCTCCTTGACTCCTTTCGGCGGCTGGGAGATGATCGCGGCGGGCACCGGGGTGATCCGATCCCACTGCCCCAACCGTAAGCAGCAGCAGCAGCAGCAGCAGCAGCAGCAGCAACAGCAACAGCAACAGCAACAGCAACAGCAACAGCAACAGCAGCAGCAGCAGCAGCAGCAGCAGAGTGAGCGCACGCGGTTCTGCCGCTCACGGAACAAGGAGGTCTCTGAGGGATGAACAGTCGTGAAACACAGAGACGACCAACGGGAGTGATCCTGGCGCTGGCGACAGCCGCGGCGATGACGCTGAGCATGGGGGCCACGGCGGGATGTGACTACGACGATGGCTCGGCCGACAGCGACGGCGGCGTCAACAGCAACCTCAACGCCAACCAGAACGATAACGGCAACGCCAACGGCAACGCCAACGACAATACCAACGAAAACACCAACCAGAACAACAACAACCCCACCGACAGCGACGGGGATGGGGTGGTCGACAGCGACGACTGCGCGCCCGACGACCCGAGCGTCTACCCGGGCAACACCGAGGTGTTGGGCAACGGCAAGGACGACGACTGCGACCCCACCACCCCCGACGACTGCAGCTACGTCCACGACGCGGCCCTGTCCGCGGGCGAGCCGTCGGAGATGGCCGGTATGACCGAGGCCCACGACTACTGGCGCTACCGGGTGGGCGTGCCCCTGGCCTCCTGGGACACGGGCATCGCCACCAACGCCCAGAGCTACGTGGACACCTGCCCCTCGGGGCACAGCTCCTCTTCCAGCCGCCAGAACGTGGCGGGCTACAGCTACCTGGGCGAAAACATCTACTTCCACAGCTCCTCGAGCGCGGACCCCGTGGCGGCCGTGGACTCCTGGGCCTCGGAGCGGGCCGACTACGACTTCGGCACCCCCACCGGAGGCACCTCCGCCATGGTGGGACACTACACCCAGATCGTCTGGGAAGGCTCCACCGCCATCGGGTGCGGCGTGGCGCGCTGCGGGGGGAGCTGGGGCACCATCGTGGTCTGTCAGTACGGGCCGGGAGGCAACTACTCCGGCCAGACGCCCTACGACTACTCCGAGGGGCAGTGCCTCGATCTGGACAACGACGACGTGCTGCAGATGAACGACGGCGACGACACCGACCGCAGCGTCCAGTGAGCGGGGGGGCACCCGTCCCCCCCTCCCAGACCGTCGCCCTCTTCACGGCTTTTTAACAAATCGACGCTATGAACCCAGAGAACGAGGCGACCGTTTTCCCTCGAGAGCTTCCTGCCGCACTGGCCCGGGCGGCGAGCCTTGGCACCGCCCCCGACCCGCTGACATGCGACGCGGCGCCTCGACAATGGCGACGACAGCGCAGCCTCAGCAAAGGAACCCGACCCATGCACCAAAGACTCCTTCTCCGCTCCCGGCGCGGCCACCCCATGCTCGCCGCCTTGAGCCTCGCCGTCGCGGCGGTGGCGGGCTGCGGCGACGACTCCGGCCAGCAGTCCAACGACAACTATTCGAACTGCGAGGTGGATCTCGCCGAGTTCGAGAACGCCACCGTGGAGGCTGCCAACCCCGACGCGGTGCCCCTGGACGAGCAGCTGTTCAACCTCGGAGTGCAGGCCGGCTCCATGATGAGCACCCGCGCCCTGCTGTGGAGCTACGCCAGCGATGGGCTGGACAAGCGGCTGCGGGTCTGGCGCTACCTGGACAGCGGCGACGTGGCAGTGGTCCACGACGCGACGGTGCTCGCCGCGGAGGGCTACCTCAAGGCCGACGTCTCCGGGCTGGCGCCCGGCACCTGGTACCACTACGCCTTTTTCGACGATGCCACCCCCGAGCCCAGCGCCCGCTCGGTGATCGGACGGTTCCGGACCGCCCTGCCCGACCAGTGCGACGCCCCCATCACCATCGCCGGCACCCACGGCACCAACATCCGCTGGGCGCCCTTCAAGGCCCTGGACGTCACCGCCCGGCAGGAGGTGGACCTTTTCGTGCAGCTCGGCGACATGTCCTACAATGACGGGGCCGAGACGCTGCAGGAGTTCCGCGACTTCTGGCACGAGACCCTGCAGGAGCCGGGCTACTCCACCCTTCTGCCCTCCACGGGCCAGTACATCACCTGGGACGACCACGAGGTGGCGGACAACTCCGTGCTCTACTCGCTGCCCGAGGACGTGGTGCGCAACGGCATCGACGCCTTCTTCGAAACCCTGCCCGTGCCGCGCTACGAGGACGGCAAGGCCTGGACGAGCTACCGCTGGGGCCGCACCGCCGAGCTCTTCGTGCTCGACTGTCGCTACGAGCGCGACCCGGACTCGCGCGAGACCGCGGATCCCATCTACATCAGCAAGGAGCAGATGGCGTGGCTCAAGGACGGGATCCAGCACAGCGAGGCCCACTTCAAGATCATCGTGAACTCCGTGCCCATCATCGACTTCCCGTCGTTGTGGGTCTTCGAGTCCGACCGCTGGGAGGGCTACATGGCCCAGCGCGACGAGCTGCTGGACTTCATCACCGACCAGGACATCCAGGGCGTCTGGTTCCTCAGCGGGGACTTCCACGTGGGCCTGGTGGGGCGCGTGGATCGCGAAGGCCCCCGCCGCAAGATCTGGGAGGTGCTCATGGGGCCCGGGGGCAATACCAACCCCATCTGGGGCGCCTACCTCGACGAGATCATGCCCCGCGAAGACATCGCCCCGCCGGATCAGTTCGAGTTTTTCACCGGTGAGTTCGTGGCCACCACCATGACCTTCGAGCCGCGCACCAACTCGGTGCACATCAAGTTCATCGACGCCGAGACCGAGGAGGTGCTCTACCAGGACACCATCCGGGACGGCGAGCCGGTGCGCTGAGCCCCGCCACCAGGGGCGACACCCCGAACGCGAAGATCGCGGGCCGGTGGGGGAGGATCACCGGGAGCGGTTTCGGCCGCTCACCATCGGCAGAGTAGCAGGGCCAAGCTCGACTCAGATCACGCGGCCCTGCATCCCGCGGCCGATCTGGCCGAGGATGGCGCCGGTGATGGTGGACACCACGCCGAGACCGGCGAGCACCAGGGCCAGCAGCGGTGATCCCAGGCTAAACCCGACGATCGGCCCGATGATCACGGCGAAGACCAGGCCCCCCCAACCGAGGCCGTGGGACCATTTGACCAGGGTCTGGGCCTTGGGATCCACCTGGCGCCCCTGGCCGTAGGCCGGATATCCCGGCGGCGGCCCCCCCGCGACCGGATGACCGGGTGGCGGGTAGCCGGGCGGCGGGTAGCCGGGCGGTGGGTAGCCGGGCGGTGGGTAGCCGGGCGGCGCCTGGCCCGGCGGCGGGGAGCCGGGCGGCCCCTGGCCCGGCGGCGGGTAGTCGTGGGGGGGGGAACCGGGCGGCGGCTGGCCCGGCGGCGAATGCCCCGCTGGCGAATGCCCCGCTGGCGAATGCCCCGCTGGCGAATGCCCCGCTGGCGAATGCC
>CAYFWA010000814.1:2020-3468 GCA_964346625.1 uncultured Myxococcales bacterium | reverse complement strand
GTGAGGGGGGCGAGGGGGGCGAGGGGGGCGACGGTCCGAGTCTGGACCACCACCCGCTCCCGGCCATGTCGCACGAGCCGTCGGGGGTAGCACACTGCCCGCAGAGCCGCAGGCGTGGGTCCCTCGCAGCGGGTGCCCAGCGCGAGCCAGCTCACCACCCGCCGCCGCTGGCGCAGCGCGGCCTGCCACAGCAGCTCGGCGGCGATGGGCTCGGAAAAGCCCGAGACGCGCTTGCCGCGCCGGTAGAACCGGTCGCTCGGGATTTGGTGGGCCGCGGGCCGCGCACCGGTAAGGAGGGCGGCCAGGTTGGGGGCGCTGAGCGGGGGATCGGTGGGGCGCACGGACGCGGACCACGCCCCGTTCTCGGCCAGGCGGGCGAAGCCGCCGCGGACCCAGGCCTCGGGCGCGGCGGGCGTCTGGCCGGGCAGGAACCGGCGCTCGCGCAGCCAGCGCCGCAACCAGCGACCGGGCATCCCGGCGAGCTGGATCAGCACGGTGCGCGCGCCGGCCCGCGGTCGGCTGAGCGGCATCGCGGCGGCCGGGTCGCCCGCCGCCGGGACCGACGCGGTCACCCAGGAGGGAAGCGCGGCGCCACGGAGCCGTGATCCCCGGGCGTCGCGGGAGCCGGCGGCGGCCTCCTCCGGGGGCGCGCTGGCCTGCGCGTCGCGCCGCGGCGGCTCCTGCAGGCAGCCGCCCAGCCCGGCGGCCAGGGACACCATCGTCAGGGTGGATACCACCATCCGGGTGGTCGCCATCCGGGTGGTCGCCATCCGGGTCGTCACCGCTCGCGTTCGGCTCGTGAGCACTGGGTGGCGGGAGCGACACACCCGCGAGTGTCGGTAGAGCTCGAAGTGATCGCAAAACGAGTGATCGCAAAACGAGCGATCGCAAAACGAGCGATCGCAAAACGAGCGATCGCAAAACGAGGTTCGTGTGCGCATGGGCCCACGGTCTTTGCATCGCGCGTGCCATCCACGTCGCGCCGCGAAGGCGCAGGTCCCGGGCGGGATCTTCTGACTCGTGTCCGGAATCCGGACGCGGGCGTCCGAAATCCGGACGCGGGCGACCGGAATCCGGATAGTGGTTGATACCCTCCAGTGTCCGACCGCGGCGCGTCCCGGCCGAGAAGCAACGAGGGGGCTTTCCGTCGGGCCGTCCCGTGTTCGCGGGGGGGAATTTCCTTCCAAGTCGATTGAAATCACAAATAACTCGACAAGGTGGTTGCATGCCGATCTCGGGACCGTAGACTCGGCCTCGCGACCTGCCTGGGTGCCAGCCGGGCACCCGAGCCAACCCGGACGAGCGAGCCAACCCGGGCACCCGAGCCAACCCGGACGAGCGAGCCAACCCGGACGAGCGAGCCAACCCGGGCACCCGAGCCAACCCGGACGAGCGAGCCAACCCGGACGAGCGAGCCAACCCGGACGAGCGAGCCAACCCGGACGAGC
>CAYFWA010000814.1:0-1920 GCA_964346625.1 uncultured Myxococcales bacterium | reverse complement strand
GCCAACCCGGACGAGCGAGCCAACCCGGACGAGCGAGCCAACCCGGACGAGCGAGTCAACCCGGACGAGCGAGTCAACCCAATCAACGACTACGGAGCGAGGTGGACGAGATGATCTCCAAGGAATGCCAGGCGGTGCTGGATCGAATCGACAACGAGGGCGTGCGGTTCGTGGACCTGCTGTTCACGGGCATCATGGGCGAGCTCAAGTGCGTGACCGTCACCGCCGAGGAGATGCCGGCCACCTTCGAGTCGGACAAGGGCGTGGACGGCTCCTCGGTGCTCGGCTTCGCCCGGCTCGAGGAGTCCGATCAGGTGCTGGTGCCCGATCCGAGCAGCTTCCGGATCTACCCGTACAAGGTCCCCCCGGAGGCGCGCACCGGGTGTATCCTGTGCGACGTGTACAACCCCGACCGGAGCCGCTTTACCGGCTCCCCCCGGGGGGTGCTCACCCAGACCCTGGAGCGCGTGCGCGCCGCCGGCTTCGATGATTTCTACGTCGCGCCGGAGCTGGAGTTCTTCCTGTTCCGAACCAACGGCAGCGAGCTGAGCCCGCTGCCCTTCGACCAGGGAGGCTACTTCGACTCGGGCACCAGCGACCCGGCGGACTTCATCAAAAAGGAGATGATCACCGCCCTGCAGACCATGGGCATCGAGGTGGAGTACGCCCACCACGAGGTGGCGCCGGGACAGCACGAGCTGGACATCCGCTACGGGCCCGCCCTGGAGATCGCCGACCGCACGGTGCTGTTCAAGCAGGTGGTCAAGGCCATCGCCGTGCAAAACGGCGCCCACGCCACCTTCATGCCCAAGCCCCTGCACGGCGAGAACGGCTCGGGCATGCACACCCACTTCAGCCTCTGTAAAGACGGCAAGAACGCGTTTTACGATCCCGAGGAGGAGCCCTACCACATGTCCCGGGTGGGGCGGCAGTTCGTGGCGGGCGTGCTGGAGCACATCCGCGAGATCACCGCGGTGCTCAACCCCCTGGTGAACTCCTACAAGCGGCTCATCCCGGGCTACGAGGCGCCGGTGTACATCTCCTGGGCCAGCATCAACCGCAGCTCCCTGGTGCGGGTTCCCAACGTGAAGGCCGAAAAGGAGCCCACCGGACGTCGCGCCGAGATCCGCTCCCCCGACCCCAGCGCCAACCCCTACCTCGCCTTCACCCTGCTGCTGGCCGCAGGCCTCGACGGCATCGAGCGCGGCCTGGAGCCCCCGGCGCCGGTGGACAAGCTCAACCTGTTCGACATGTCCCCGGTCGAGCTCAAGGAGCAGGGCATCGGCAACCTGCCCGGCTCGCTCGAAGACGCCCTCAAGGACCTGCAGCGCTCGGCCTGGGCCAAGGAGCAGCTCGGCGAGCACCTGTACTCCAAGTACCTCGAGGCCAAGTGGAAGGAGTGGGACCTGTTTCGCGAGGCGGTCACCGACTGGGAGGTCCGCCGCTACCTGGCCAGCGTGTAGTCGCTTTCGACACGACGGGTCGCACGGGGTCACGGACAGGGGATGAGCGCGGCGCGGCGGGAGTCGACGCAGCGGCGGGCCACCACTCGAACACCCGGCGACGTCGCGGGCGCGGCAGGCGCGGCAGGCGCGCCCGCCTCGGCGGCCGTGGTGGCTCGGGGAAAGCCCAGTCCGAGCAGCTCGCCCACGCGGTTTGGGGGGGCGCGCTGGTCGAACAGCAGGTTGCCCAGGCCGAGGTGGACGGGCACGCCGCGGTCGCGCACCAGGGCGCGGCGCACGTGGGCGCCGTGGAGCACCACGGCGGCGGCGCCGGCGCCCACCGCGGCCCGGCCGTAGGCGCGCTCGCGGGGGCCGGGCAGGGGGTCGCCCTCCCGGCCCAGGTGGGCCAGCACCAGCACCGGGCGCGCAGGGGCCTGGCGCCGGGCGCGACGGATGGTGGTGGCCAGGGCGGTGGGGG
>CAYFWA010000813.1:0-3470 GCA_964346625.1 uncultured Myxococcales bacterium | reverse complement strand
GAGTCGGCGCCCGCGCCGTCGGGCGTACGGTGGGTGGGATTGGAGCCGGAGCCGGCGCCGGAGTCGGAGCCGGCGCCCGCGCCGTCGGGCGTACGGTGGGTGGGATTGGAGCCGGAGCCGGAGCCGGAGCCGGAGCCGGAGCCGGAGCCGGAGCCGGAGCCGGAGCCAGTACCGCCAGTGGGTGGGTCGGGATGTGGAGTCACGGGAAGGAAGGGGCCGTCGTCACGGCCAGCAGCGGAGAGCCCCGCCGCCGCGCGACGTGGCTCGGCTCAGCCCTGCAGCGCCGCGAGCTCGGCGCCCGAGAAGATGAAGCCCATCTCGAACTCGGCGGTGTCGGTGGCGTCGGAGCCGTGCACCGCGTTGTTTTGGATGGTGGTGCCGAAGCGGCCGCGGATGGTGTCCGCCGGCGCCTGGGTGGCGTCCGTGGGGCCCATCAGGTCCCGCCAGCGGGCGATGGCGTTTTCCCCCTCCAGGATCATGCCCACCACCGGCCCCGAGGCCATCCACGTGGTGAGCTCCTCGAAAAACGGCCGCTCGCGGTGCACCGCGTAGAACCCCTCGGCCTGGGCCTGGGTCAGCCGCATCATCTTGAGGGCCGCCACCCGCAGGCCCGACTCCGAGATGGTGGTGAGGATCGGGCCGATGGCGCCCTTTTTCACCGCGTCCGGTTTGATCATCGCATAGGTTCGTTCCATGGTCTTTTCGCTCCTCGGGAAGGGATCTTCGATCCCCTCGGTAGGGAGTGGCGACTCCCCGGGAAAGCCTGCTCGCATTGGCGACGCCCGGCCACTGCCGGAGGGCGTGCCTGGGGTTGGATGAGTATGGGGTGCCCAGTGGGCCCAGCGGACCTAGCTTCGGTGCGCCTCCTTGGCCTGCTCGAGCGCTTGCCCCATCTCGGCCGGCGTCTTGGCCACCACGATGTCGGCCGCACGCAGGGCGGCGATCTTGTCCGCCGCCGTGCCCTTGCCCCCGGCGATGATGGCGCCGGCGTGGCCCATGCGCTTGCCGGGAGGCGCCGTCTGTCCCGCGATGAACGCGGCCACGGGCTTGGTCATCTTCTCGCGCACGAAGTCGGCGGCCTCCTCCTCGGCGCTGCCGCCAATCTCCCCGATCATGAGCACCGAGTCGGTGTCCGGGTCGTTTTCGAAGGCCGCGAGCACGTCCACGAAGGGCGAGCCGATCACCGGGTCGCCGCCGATGCCGATGCAGGTGGACTGCCCGAAGCCGAGCTTGGTGAGCTGATCCACCGCCTCGTAGGTGAGGGTTCCGGAGCGGGAGATGACCCCCACCTTGCCCGGCTCGTGGATGTAGTAGGGCATGATGCCGATCTTGCACTTTCCCGGCGAGATGATGCCCGGGCAGTTGGGCCCGATGACCCGCGCCCCGTAGGACTGGGCCACCGGCAGCGCCCGCACCATGTCCTGGGTGGGCACGCCCTCGGTGATCACCACGATGACCTCCACGCCCGCCTCGGCGGCCTCCACCATGGCGTCCGCCGCGCCCGGGGCGGGCACGAAGATCACCGACGCGTTGGCGCCGGTGTTTTCCACCGCCTCGGACACCGTGTTCCACACCGGCACGCCCTCGACCTGCTGGCCGGCCTTGCCCGGCGCCGCTCCGGCCACGATCTTCGTGTCGTCCTCCAGCATCCGCACGGTGTGAAACCGCCCCGTGCGTCCCGTGATGTTCTGGACCAGCAGCTTCGTGTTTTCATCTACCCAGATGCTCATCGGGTCAGCTCCACGATCTTCTTGGCGCCTTCGGCCATGTCGCCGGCGGTGGTGAGGTCGAGCCCGGAGTCGGCGAGGATCTGCCGCCCGATCTCCACGTTGGTGCCCTCGAGGCGCACCACCAGGGGGACCGTGAGCCCCACCTCCTTCACCGCGGTCACCACACCCTCGGCGATGGTGTCGCAGCGCATGATGCCCCCGAAGATGTTGATGAAGATCCCCTTCACGTTGGGATCCTGCGTGATGATCTTGAACGCCGCGGCCACCTGATCGGCCTGCGCCCCGCCGCCCACGTCCAGGAAGTTGGCCGGCTCGCCCCCGGCGACCTTGATGATGTCCATGGTGGACATGGCCAGGCCCGCGCCGTTTACCATGCAGCCGATGTTGCCGTCGAGCTTGATGAACGAAAGCCCCCAGCGCTTGCCCTCGATCTCGGCCGGGTCCTCCTCGCTCTTGTCGCGCAGGGCCTCGATGTCCGGGTGGCGATACAGGGCGTTGTCGTCGAAGTTCATCTTGGCGTCGAGCGCCATCACCTCACCGTCGCCGGTCACCACCAAAGGGTTGATCTCGGCCAGCGACGCGTCGGTGGCCTCGTAGGCCTGGGCCAGCTTCACCATGAACCCGGCGGCCGCCTTGGCCGTCTGCGCGGTCAAGCCCAGCCCGTAGGCCAGCTCCCGCGCCTGGTACGGATACAGCCCCAGCGCCGGATGCGCCGTGCGCTTGAGGATCCTGTCGGGCGTGTTGGCGGCCACCTCCTCGATCTCGGTCCCGCCCTCGGTGGACGCCATCATGGTCACCCGCCCCTGGGCCCGGTCGAGCACCAGCCCCACGTACAGCTCGCGGGCGATGTCCATCCCCTGCTCCACCAGCACCCGGTTGACCTGCTTGCCCTCGGCCCCGGTCTGGTGGGTCACCAGCGTGTTGCCCAGCATCCGACCTGCCACCTGCTCCGCCTCGTCGGCCCCCTCGACCACCTTCACCCCCCCTAGCTCCTGGTCCTCGGCAAAGCGCCCCTTGCCCCGCCCCCCGGCGTGGATCTGGGCCTTGACCACCACGGTCTCGTTGCCCGTCTCCTCGATGATCGCGGCCGCCGCCTTGGCGGCCTCCTGCGCCGAGGTCGCCGCCGCCCCGCGCGGCACCGCCACCCCGTGCGCCCGCAGGATCTCCTTGGCCTGGTACTCGTGAATCTTCATGCAATCACTCCCGTTTTCATCTTCACGGTGCGCTTTGTCGTCACGGTGCGTTACGCTTCGTCTACGTCCATGCCGCGTAGCGGTGCGCCTCGGCCCGCTGCGCCGGCCTGCGGGTTCACCGCAGCCCGACCCAATGGCGTGGACCCAAAGAGATGGCGTGGACCCGAAGAGAGCCTCGCCGCCCGAGACCTAACCGAAGAACCGCGAGCCCATGCCCTGCAGGCACACTGCGGGCCTGAATGTATCGCCCCGGCCACGATTGGCAAGGGGAGAATGCCGGGCTGCACGACCGATCACCCGAGGTGGTGGCCAAAAACCAAACTCGGTAGAGATCCGGGGCGTTGAAGCCGGCGAGGCTCGGATGGTCGGCGAATTATCGGGGCGGGACGGGGGTGACGCTGAAGCCCACGGGCTCGTCACGGCGCAGCACCACCCAGTAGAGCAGCCGGTCGGCCTGGCTGTGGCGCAGGCGGAGCTCCAGGGTGCAGGCGTCGTAAGGGCTCGCGCAAGAATAAGTTCGACGCACCGAGGGCGCCGAGGCGCAATT
>CAYFWA010000812.1:0-3471 GCA_964346625.1 uncultured Myxococcales bacterium | reverse complement strand
TCTGTTCTCGCCCACTCAACCTCAGTGGCGCCGAATAGATGCCGCCGCGTCCCTCCAGGCGGCCGAGGCGGCTTCTGTTCTCGCCCACTCAACCTCAGTGGCGCCGAATAGATGCCGCCGCGTCCCCCTCAGACGCCCGAGGCGGCCTCTGTTCTCGCCCACTCAACCTCAGTGGCGCCGAATAGTGGACGCCCTGACCGCGGTGCGAGACCGCGCGGATCGGCTCCTCGGCGTCCACCCCTTGCGCGCCGCGGCCGCCTTGCAGCTCGCCGCGGCCCTCGTCCTCACGCAGGAGCGACCCACCGGCTGGCTGTTCGTGACCGCGGACGTCCGCCTGGCCGCCGTGGCCGCGGCCGAGGGCTTCGAGGTCATCTCGCCCGCGGACCCGCCCGGCTGAACGGGGGGCTTCGAGCCGGTCGCGGGGGGGACCTGTCTCGCAGAAGGCTCTGGCTCTGCCCGGCTCGCGCGGAGATCGGGCTCCGCCGTTGCGCCGCGCGGGACCCTGGGGTACGGTTTCGGGCGCCGAGGTACGATTTCTGCCCGGAGGCGATGCCGGCCCGGTGACCTTCCTCAGCGGCCGCGAGAGCGGCCGCGAGAGCGGCCGCGAGAGCGGCCGCGAGCCGTCGTGTCGCAGGCTTTGCTTTGGCCGCATCACGGATCAGAGCGGGCCCGGCAACCGGCCGACGACGACGACTGTACAGGAGAGCGCGCCCCATGACCCGAGACCAGCTCAGCCAGATGATCCTGGAGCACGACATCCGCTCCATCGACCTCAAGTACTCCGACCTCACGGGCAACTGGTACCACATCGGCTTCCCGGTGAGCCGGCTGGACACGGTGCTGGCCGAGGGGATCCCCTTCGACGGCTCCAGCATCCCGGGGATGCGCGCGGTGGAGTCGGGAGACATGGTGCTGCTGCCCGATCCCGAAACCGCCATCGTGGATCCGTTCACCGCCAGCCCCACGCTGCGCATGCTGTCGTTCATCTGCGACGCGGAGACCCGCCAGGGCGTGGCCAAGGATCCGCGGAGCCTGGCCAAGCGGGCCCAGGCCTACCTGGAGGACACGGGCATCGCGGACCAGTCCCTGTGGGTCCCCGAGTTCGAGTTCTACGTGTTCAACGAGGCCGAGATCCACAACGGAAGGTTCAGCGCCGGCTACCGCTTCACCTCCACCGAGAACAAGGAGGACCTGCCCGGCGGCTACCAGGACATCGACGGCACCGCGGTGTCGAACCGCAAGGGCTATCACATCGACGTGCCCTTCGATAAGTACTCCGACGTGCGCCAGGAGATGGTGGAGCTCATCGAGCAGGTGGGCTGCCCGGTGCGCTACCACCACCACGAGGTGGGGCTGTCGGCCCAGCAGGAGATCGAGACGGAGCTGCTGGACTTCCGTCTGGTGGTGGACCGGATGATGTACATCAAGGACATCATCCACAACCAGGCCCTGCGCCGGGGCCTCACCGCCACCTTCATGCCCAAGCCGCTGTACGACGAGCCGGGCAACGGCATGCACTTTCACATCCAGCTCCGCAAGGCGGGCCAGAACCTGTTTTACGAAAAGGGCAACTACGCGGATCTGTCGGACCTGGCGCTGTGTTTCATCGGAGGCATCCTCAGCCACGGCCGATCCCTGTGCGCGCTCACCAACCCGAGCACCAACTCCTACAAGCGGCTGTTGCCCGGCTTCGAGGCGCCGGTGAAGCTGTTTTTCGGCCTGGCCAACCGCAGCGCGGCCATCCGCATCCCCCGCTACGCGAACTCCGAGCAGGAAAAGCGCATGGAGTTTCGGACCGGCGACGGCACCTGCAACTACTACCTGGCCATGAGCGCCCTGCTCATGGCGGGCATCGACGGGATTCAGCGGGAGCTGCGGCCCACCCCGGAAAACTTCCTGGGCCCCTTCGACGACAACGTCTTCGCCTGGGACGAGGAGCAGCAGTCGCACCTGCTGTCCATCCCCGCCAACCTCGAGGAGGCCCTCGATGCCCTGCGGGATGATCACGACTACCTGCTGGCCGGTGGCGTGTTCAACGAGGAGCTGCTCGAGACCTGGATCGCCGAGAAGTACAAGGAGGTCATCGCCGTGCGCAACCGGCCCCATCCGTTCGAAATGAACCTGTATTACTGTCTGTGAGGTTTTGATGGTATCCGTTCCGACCCCTCCACCCGGCTCGGCGCCGTCGCGGCATCCCGGGGATTCCTTTCCTGGCGCTGCCGGGTGGGGGGCCCGGCTCGAGGCCATGTTGCCCGATTCCGTGCGGTCGTTTCTGCAGCGCCATCCGGTGGTGAACTTCCGGTCCATGCAGATGTTCGGCCACGGCGTACGGACGCCGCGGCTGCGGCTGATGGTGCACAAGCCCACCTTCGCCTGCACCGCCCGCTGCAAAGGGTGCGCCGGGCGGCGCGAGCTCCACCGGATCAGCCGACGCAACGAGCGGATGACCTTCGAGCAGAGCGTGGCGCTGTACGAGCAGGCCCGGGCGCTGGGGGTCTCCGAGCTGCACATCAGCGGGGGGGAGCCCACGCTCTACAAGCGGCTGCCCGAGCTCATCGAGGCGGCGAAGCGACAGGGCTTTTTCGTGCTGCTCAACACCAACGGCTCCGAGCTCGCGCGGCCCGGCCTCGCCCGGCGCCTGTTTCAGGCCGGGCTCGACGGCACCATGCTGTCGCTGTACAGCCACCGCGCGTCGGTGCACGACCAGATGCGGCAGCGGCAGGGGCTGTGGGAGCGCGCCGTGGCCGGGCTCGAGAAGGTGGGAGAGCTACGCCACGAGCTCAACCCGCGGTTCATGTTGATCACCCAGTCCATCCTATCGCGCGACAACCTGTTCGATGCGCCCGGGCTGCTGGAGCTGGTGGGGGAAAAGGGCGCGGACGTGCACCTTTTTTCCTACCTGGAAGGGGACTACGAGGCGCGCTACACGCCCTCGGTGGACATGCTCCGCCGCTTTCGCGCCGAGACGGTGCCGCGGCTGCGGCGGGTGGTCACCGGGCTCTCCGAGGCCCACCCCGTGATGAAGGGGGTGGCCTGGTGGCGGCTGGGCACGCTCTACGATCCCCGGCGCAACGACCTGGAAAACTACGCGCGCTGCGTCTACAACCCCACCGAGGCCGACTGCCGCCGCTGCGGCATCCCCGAGGAGTTCATGCTGGTGCTTCCCGACGGGGCGGTGCACCCGTGCAACGTGGTGGAGTACGTCCACGAGCCGGTGGTGGGCAACTTCCGCGAGACGGGTGACCTGCCGGCCATCTGGGACGGGGAGCCCTGGCGGCGGTTCCGCCGGGACCGTCACTCCCATTGCCGGCAGTGCCCCATGACCTATCACAACTGGATCCCCTTGAACCTGACCTTCGGGCGCCTGGCGCGGCTGCTGCGGGGCCGGCTCTGATCCGTCGCATTGCCCCCGCCCCGCCCCGCCCCGCCCCGCTGGATTGCTCGCGAACGCGCTGCGGCGCGGATGGAGCG
>CAYFWA010000811.1:0-3490 GCA_964346625.1 uncultured Myxococcales bacterium | reverse complement strand
GCCCTGAACGATCAGATAATTCGTGATCGGGGCCTGAGTTGCGCCGTGGCTGCGCTAGTCACTACGGAACGAGCCACGCTGGCACGCTGGCACGCTGGCACGCTGGCACGCTGGCACGCTGAAAGCCTGACCGACTGGCACACTGGTACGCGGGAAACTGACACGCTGAGATGCTTTCGATCCGACAGGAGTGATACCCATGAAACAGGTCCAGATTCCGCAGCACGGGGCGCCGGAGGTGCTGAAGCTGGTGGAGGCGCCGGATCCGGAGCCGGGGCCGGGGGAGGTGCGCATCGCGGTGGAGGCTGCGGGGCTCAACTTCGCCGACATCCTGGCGCGCAAGGGCATGTATCGAGACGCGCCGCCACCGCCTCTGGTGGTGGGCTACGAGGTGGCGGGCACCATCGACCGGGTGGGCGCCGGAGGGGACGAGCAGCGGGTGGGCCAGCGGGTGCTGGCGCTCACGCGTTTTGGCGGCCAGTCTTCGCACGTGGTGGTCGCGGCGGACAACGCCCTACCCATGCCCGAGAAGATGAGCTTCGAGCAGGGGGCGGCGCTGCCGGTGACCTACCTCACCGCCTATCACATGCTCATCTACCTGGGGAACCTTCACCCGGGTGAGCGGGTGCTTGTGCACAGCGCGGGCGGGGGCGTGGGGCTCGCCGCCCTGGACCTGGCCCGCTGGCGCGGCGCCGAGGTCTTCGGCACCGCCTCGGAGGGTAAGCACGAGCGGCTGCGTGAGCTCGGCGTGAGGCACTGCATCGACTACCGCAGCCAGGACTTCGAGGCCGAGATCGAGCGGCTCACGGGCGGCCAGGGGGTTCACGTCGCCCTGGACGCCATCGGCGGCAACAGCTTCCGCAAGTCCTACCGCTCGCTGGGCAAGAACGGGCGGCTGTTCTGCTTCGGCATCTCGTCGTTTTCCAGCGGCAACCGCCGCAAGCTCGGCGCCATGCTCAAGGGCCTGGCGCTCACGCCCTGGTACTCCCCCCTGCGCCTGATGCTCGACAACAAGGGCGTGGCCGGAGTCAACCTCGGCCAGCTCTGGGACGAGGCCGAGGTCATGGCCGAGGAGATGAAGGAGCTGCTCGACCTGTACCGCCAGGGCGTGGTCGCCCCCATCGTGGACAAGGCCTTCCCCGCCGCCCAGGCCGCAGAGGCCCACCGCTACATCGAGGAGCGCCGCAACTTCGGCAAGGTGGTGCTGACGTTCTGACCGTTCGACGGGCGGTTCGATCCGGGCTCCAAGGCCGTGGACGAGCGGATCCACCTGGCCCAGCGCTGGAACGCGGCCGTGGATCTGGTCTGGCTGGCCGGCGCGTCCTCCACGGTCGCGGAAGAGCGCAAGGACCTCCGCACCGTGGTGACCAAGGCCGCCCTGTCGCTCGGCTTCAACGCGGTGGACGCCTGCCCGCCGCAACTGCCTGCAATCAAATTATTTCTTGGAGTGTGCCCGCGAAGAGGAACAACCATTTGTGGATGGTCATGATCGCTAGGCTATGCTATCTGTAGGGTCGAAGGAAGCTCATGGCCCAAGACAGGAAGAAAAGCTCTAAGGGCTCGCGCAGATCCTGGATCTCGCGCTGCCGATCGTCCGGCCAGCCTGAACCGGCCCTGCCCGAGCGGAGCCAAGCCGACCCGGGCCGGGCCGAGCTGCCGCGCTACAGCAGCTCGTCGATGCGGGCGATCTGCTCGCGCAGATCCTGGATCTCGCGCTGCCAGTAGATGAGGGTGCCGAAGTGGGGGAAGGTGCGCTGGAAGTAGGGGTCGTGCCAGCGGCGGGCGATCCAGGTGGCGTAGTGAATGTAGCGCAGGGCGCGCAGGGGCTCCACCAGGCGGAGCCAGACCGGGTCGAAGCGGCGGAACTGCTCGTAGGCCTCGAGGAAGCGGTCACGCTGCCGCCGGCCCTCGGCGTCGGCGCTGGCCACCAGCAGCCAGACGTCCTGGGTGGGGGGGCCCACCACCATGTCGTCGAAGTCCAGGAAGGTGGGGCCGGCGTCGGTCCACAGCAGGTTGCCCAGGTGGCAGTCGCCGTGCAGGCGGTGGGTGGGCACGTCGAGAAACAGGGGCTCCACCCGCTCGATGAGAGCCTCGGCGCTGGCCACGTAGACGTCCCGGGCGTTGGGGTGGATGGCGTCGTGTGACAGCAGATACTCGAGGTTGTCGCGGCCGTAGGTCTGGGGGGTGAGCCGGAGCCGCTCCGGGGCGTCGCGGCGGGCGCCCACGTTGTGGATCCGCGCCACCAGGCGGCCCACCACGTCGATGTCCTCGTCGTCGAGCTCCTGCGGAGCTCGACCGCCCACGCGGGGGTACAGGGAATATAGGATGCCGTGGGTCTCGCGGACCCATCGGCCGTGGGGCCCCTCCCCGAGATCCAGGGGGCAGACCACGGGGATCTCCTCCTCGGCGAGCTCGAAGACGAATTGGTGCTCCGCGGCGATGGTCTCGGCGGACCAGCGGCCGGGCCGGTAGAACTTGCCCACCACCCAGTCGCCGCCCTCCAGCTCGAACTGGTACACGCGGTTTTCGTAGCTGTTGAGGATGAGGAACCGGCCGGTGCACTGGCGGCCGCCCGCTTCCACGGCATCGAGCACCATCTCCGGGTCGAGCTGATTGAACTGGTTGGATAGCGGGTGGGTCAGCAGGGGGTTGGCGTCCGCGCCATCGGCGCCGGTTCCCGTGGCCGAGCTCTGCTCGTCGGGGGGTGCGCGGTTGCCGATGTCGTCGGCTACGGGCTCGGTGGACGGAGCCGACTCGGGCGCGGGTGCGCGGTTGCCGATGTCGTCGCGGACCGGCTCGTCCGGGGCGCGGTTGCCGATGTCGTCCGGCGGATACGGGAAAGTGTCGTTCGTGCGGCTCATGCGTGATGAAACGTACGACCCGCTCCGGACGGAGTCAAACGATTGGCGTAGGTTCTGCTGCGCAATCGGCTCCGGTGTGCGGTCCGGTCTGCGGTCCGGTCTGCGGTCCGGTCTGCGGTCCGGTCTGCGGTCCGGTGTGCGGTCTGGTGTGCGGTCCGGTGTGCGGTCCGGTCTGCGGTCTGGTCTACGGTGTGGTCTGCTGTCTGGTTCGGCTCGGTCAGCGAATCAGGAGCGCCACCACCAGCAAGCCGATTCCGATCAGGGTCAGGGTCGTCGTCATACGCGGGGCTCGAAAACCGTATTCATAAGATAAGGCTGAAAAGACTTAAAAAGCATACGGTTGTTGATACGCGGGGGCGGACGTGGATCTTCCCGGATTCTTTGAAGACGCCTTTTTACGGTTCGGGGGGCGGGAGCCTTCCCGTTGGTCTCGGACCTGGCAGGGATCCAGCTCGACGAATGGAGCAGGTCGCGGAGGGCTGGGGGGCCGGCAGGCCGAGGAGCCGAGGGGCCGAGGCAGGACCGCTCACCGAGCCAAGCCCCCAACTTTTTCGCAGTTCCGCAGGCCGGCTCAGGCGTCCGGCTCCGGCGTCCGGCTCCGGCGTCCGGCTCCGGCGTCCGGCTCCGGC
>CAYFWA010000810.1:2082-3492 GCA_964346625.1 uncultured Myxococcales bacterium | reverse complement strand
GCCTGGACCCCGCCCGCCACCCTGGTGTCCCGCGCCGTCAACCAGCTCACCCAGCCCGAGCAACTCGAGCAACTCGAGCAACCCGAGCAACTCGAGCAACCCGAGCAACCCGATCGACCCGAGCAACCCGATCGACCCGAGCAACCCGAGCAACCCGAGCCATGGCCACGGGTCCGACGAGCACACGCTCCGGTCCGATCCCGCCCTGTCCGCCTCCGAGCGGGTGCAGCTCATCGCCGACGCCGCCGACGAGCTCGAGGCGCTCATCATCGTGCTACTCGATCGCGCCAAGCTCGACTCCGGCCGCCTGCGCCTCGATCGCGCCTGGACCCCGCCCGCCACCCTGGTGTCCCGCGCCGTCAACCAGCTCACCCAGCAGCGCCGCCTGCGGGACCAGCGGGGCCAGCGGGGTCCGCGCGGACCCCGCGATCCGCGCGGACCCCGCGGATCGCGCGATCCGCGCAACCAAAGGTACCTCCGCGCAGGCGCAGACGTGGACCTGGCAGTAGATGTGGACGTTGACGTCGACGCCGGCCTCCCGCCCATCTACGTCGATCCCGAGCGCACCGCCCAGGCCCTGGTCAACCTCATGCTGCTGCTGCGCGACGCCACCCGGCCGGACGCTGCCCTCTCCAATGCCGATCCCGATCTCGATCCCGATCTCGATCCCGATCTCGATCTCGATCTCGATCCCGATCTCGATCCCGATCCCGATCTCGATCTCGAATCCGATCTCGAATCCGACTCGAGCTCAGGGTCGGCATCCAGCGCGACCTCCAAAGCGGGGCAATCGTCTCCCTCGCCGCGCACGCCCGTCCCCGCCTCCCCGCGTACGCCGGTCCCCGGAGCGGAAGCGGCTGAACGGACGAGCAGCCACCCCGTGCCCGATCTCGCCTCGAGCCAGCGCCGCCTGCGCCTGCGGGTCGGCCGCTACGAGAGCCGCGCCGAGCACGGCCTGGAGATCACCTTGATGATCCACGGCCCCCTGCCTCCCACCTTCGATCCCGTCGCCGAGGATCAGCTCGTGGACATCCTCGAGCAGGGCCAGCGAGGCTCCAGACGCCGCGTCCGCTTCCGCCCGGGCGCCGTGCTGGCCAAGCAGATCATCCTCCGCCAGCGCGGCCGCATCCTCCCCCGCCGCGGCACGCGACGCCACGACAGCGCTGGCTACCAGATCCACTTCCCCCTCGGAATCACCGGCGAAATGCCCGCCATCCGCTGATCGCCCCGCGTCGCGCGACCCGCCGCGCCCCCGCCGCGCCCCGTCCACGCGAATCCGCACGCACAACAATCTGCAACAAAACGTCGCTCGCCCCGTCCAGGGGGTATGAACTGCGATTGCCGCGCTGCCCCTTGCCGCGCCGCCCCTTGCCGCGCCGCCCCTTGCCGCGCCGCCCCTTGCCGCGCCGC
>CAYFWA010000810.1:0-1982 GCA_964346625.1 uncultured Myxococcales bacterium | reverse complement strand
GCGGGCATTTCCGTTGACCACGAAACCGGATTTCATGCTATCCTCCGTTCAGTCAATTTCTCCCTTGCATGGTCCGAATTCCCCGTGCAATGGTTGGGAGTGGCCATCCTCCGCACAAAATGACAAGCTGAGATTTTGTGATTTGATTAACCGTACGATTTCGATCATGTGTTCTAAGGATGTTGCGCGGGCGACGCGGGATCACGAAGGGCGTCCCGGCCGCGCAGACCCACATGGGGAGGCAACCTAGTATGAAGACACGTAACCTCGGACTCTTGTTCTCTTTCGTAGCCGGCACGGCGCTGGCCTTGACAGGCGCCGCCTGCAGCGATGACGACTACGAGCCCCAGCGCGAGGACACCGATGCCCTCTGCACCGACGGCCTGGACAACGACGGCGACGGTGACATCGACTGCGCGGACTCCGACTGCGCCGACCTGATGGTCTGCACCGAGACCGACTGCGAAAACGGCATCGACGACGAGGGCGACGGTCTCACCGACTGCCAGGACCCCGACTGCCAGAGCACCGCCGTCTGCCGGGAAAACACCTCCACCCGCTGCCAGAACAGCATCGACGACGACGGCGACGGTCTCACCGACTGCGAGGACCCCGACTGCCAGGACTTCGCGTTCTGCGAGCCCAAGGAGACCGACTGTAACAACGGCCTCGACGACGACGGCGACGGCCTCACCGACTGCGATGACCCCGACTGCGAGGACCTCCCCGTGTGCGGCGGCTTCTGCTACAACCTCGACTTCGATCGCCCCGGCACCTTCGGCATGGCCATCACCGAGGCCAACGACGACGAAGATCCCAACGAAGCCTGCGTCCAGTACGACGTCACCGTCGACGCCATCGGCCCGCAGCCCAACACCCAGGTCTGCCTCTACCTCGACGGCACCGCCGCCGGCAACCTCGTAGCCTGCGCCGACCCCAACGTCACCAACCCCATGACCTTCGAAAACGTGGACCTGTGCCAGGGCAACCACTCACTTTTCGCCCAGGCCGAGCAGGGCACCTACGCCTGCGAGCAGCAGCGCGAGCGCATGGACGTCCTCGTCTACGAGGACCCCTCCTGCCAGGTCACCTTCCCGGCCAACCTGTCCACCGACCCGGCCAACCCCACCCTGGTCAACACCGCCAACCAGACCTTCGAGGTCACCACCAGCGGCGCCCGCGCCGAGCTGTACATCAACGGCTCCATGCGCCCCTCCCAGGACGCCGACACCAACGGCATCGTCACCTTCACCGACGCCCCCCTCGGCGCCGACGGCTCCGTAGAGGTCTACGCCATCTGCCACAACCCCGGCGCCGGCAACGGCGACACCACCTCCATCCACTACCACCTAGACAAGGACACCGTCGCCCCCGACCTCCAGATCACCAGCCCCACCACCGACCAGAGCTTCGGCGACGGCGACTGCCCCATCACGGTCACCGTCACCGGCGTTGAGGCCGGCCAGCAGGTCTGCGCCCAGGTCCAGGGCTCCTCCCCCGGCACCAACGGCTGCAGCTCCGCCTCCACCGGCCCCTCCGACTCCATCAACCTCGAGGTCGAGTGCGTCAACGGCGACCCCGTCACCCTCGAGGCCGCCACCGACGACGCCCACGGCAACCAGGCCACCGCCACCGTCGACGTCGTCATCGACCAGAGCGCCCCCTCGGTCCTCATCCAGTCCCCGGTCGCCAACCAGATCTACAACAAATCCGACGACACCATCGACTCCGGCACCGACGCCCTGGAGATGGACATCGTCGCCTGCACCGACAACAGCTACAACCCGTCCAACATCACCCTAACCGTGGACGGCATCCAAATCACCTCCATCACCCCCACCGTGCAGGCCGCCTCCTGCAACGGCCTAACCCACACCATCACCTGGAGCGCCCCCTTCGCCTTCAGCCAGGCCGTCAGCGGCCTGCAAACCCCCCACGACGTCCAGGTCACCGTCTCCGACGGCATCAACCAGGGCCAAGGC
>CAYFWA010000809.1:0-3497 GCA_964346625.1 uncultured Myxococcales bacterium | reverse complement strand
GGGGGGGATGCCCCGCTTGTAACTACAACCGGGACAAAAGGGTTTTGGCGGTCTTGCGCTGGATGACCGTCTCGGCGTTGTCGGGGTTGCTCGGAGAGGCCAGGTATTTTTTCAGGTGCTTGCGCGCCAGGCGGGCGCTTTTGACCTCTGCGTAGGATCGGCCCAGGAAATAGTGGATGTCTGGGGCGAAGGGGAGGCTCTCGTCTGTGATCTCCAGGGCCCGGCGCAGGCTGCCGATGGCCTGTCGGAAGCGCGCGTCGTCATAGAGGGTGCGCCCCAGCAGCAGCGCGGCGTACCCATTGCGGGGATCGGCCTTCAGGGCCTTGCGGAAGGCGCGGATGGCGCGGCTCGCGCGCCGCTTTTGCAGATGGGCCATCCCCAGCAGGATGAAGGCCTCCCCATCCTTTTGACGGCGCAGCAGCTTGCGGGCGCCCCGCAGGCAGCGCCGCGCGTCGCGATGCCGGCACTGCAGGCGGGTGCGGGCCAGCAGCAGCTCCCGATCCTCGGGGAACTGCTCGAGCAGCTCGTTGTAGGCCGCCACCGCGCGGTGAGGGTTGCCGCTCGCGGCGTAGATGCGGGCCTGGATCACGCGGTAGCGGCGGCGCTTGGGCTGCAGGATCAAGGCGCGCTGGATGCGCTTGGAGGCTTGCTTGTAGTCCTTGCGACCGAGGGACGCCAGGGCCAACAGGGCCAGCACCTCGTGATCTCGGGCGTTGTCCTTTAGCATGGGCTCGAGCAGCTTGGCCGCCCGCTTCAACCGCTCGGGGCTCGGGCGCCGCAGCAGATAGGAGGCGAAGGCGCGGCTCAGGGTGGGTGAGGCGTTGACCTTCAGCGCCTGCTCGAAGCGCTGGACCCCCCGGGTGAACGCTCCGCGCTCATAGTGGTATTGCGCGATGAGGCGGACGGCCGGGGTGAGGGACTTGGCGCGGCGAAAAACCCGCTCGAGCAGCAGGTAGGCCTCCTCGGGCTGGTTCTGCAAGCGCCATTGGCAGCGGGCCAGGTCCAAGGCAACCCGGTTGTCGCCCGGATCTTGCTCCAAGGCGTCGCGCAGCACCCGCTCGGCCTGCGGCGGCTTACCCTCTGCCATGAGCATCCGGCCCTGCAGCCTGCGCAGGGCGGTGGGCAGCCCGTCGGAGTAACGGGCCCGCAGGATCTCGATCACGCTGCGCATGCCCTCGTACCGCTTTCGAGCGAGCAGCAGCTTGAGGTAGGCGGCGTGTCCCGCGGTGAAGCGCGGGGCACGCTGGGTGGCGCGCAGGTAGAGCCGCTTGGCCTGCGGCGGCTTGCCCTGCGCCCGGGCCAGGTGCCCCCGGGCCAGCAGCAGGTGCGGCGGCGCAAGCGGCTCGGGGGGCGCGGCCTTGCGGGCGGCCTTGCGGGCGGCCTTGCGGGCGGCCTTCGCGGGGGACCTTCGCGGGCGTGGTCGCGCGCCATCGCGCTCGCCTCGCCGTCGCGGGCGCGGGCGTGGCTCCAGCTCCTCGTCCGCGGTGCCCGCCTTGGGCTTGGCCAGCAGGCCCAGGCGTTTTTCGAAGGCGTGGATGGCGTCATCGGCGCGGGCGCGGTGGCCGAGGGCCAGCTCGGCGCGCACCAGCCCCTCGAGCAGCACCGCTTGCCGCGGGCGCCGCTCGAGCGCGGCCACGAGGCGCTCGCGGGCCAGCTCCAGATCCCCCGCCCGCAGCCGGGCCATGCCCTCGGCCTGCAAAAAGGCGGTGTCCTCGGGGTAGGTGCGGGTCAGCTCGGCCAGGTCCTTCAGAGCTTGGTCGAGCTGTCCTCGGCGCAGCTTGAGCTGCGCCAAGCCGTAGGCGAGGACGCCGCGCTCGCGGTTTTTCCCCTCGCCTTTGCGATCGGCGAGCTGCGCTTCGAGTTGCCGCTGAGCCGCCGCGAGCCGATCGGGCGGTTCGAGCTCCAGCAGGGCGACGCGAGCTTCGGCGTGACGCGTACTGAGCTTGAGGATCTTGCGCAGCAGAGCCGCGCGCTCGGCGCGGTGGGCCGTCCGGGTCGGATTCTGCAAGGCGCGCACCAGCCCGAAGCGAGCGGCGGCCGACTCACCGCGCAGCGCGAGGGCCTTGCGGAAGGCCTTGGCCGCTCGCTTGGGCTTGTCGGCCGCCAGGGCGACCCAGCCCTGAAACAGCGGGATCTCCGGGTCGTCCTTGGCCTCGGCCCGGGCGCGTTCGAGCAGCGAGCGGGCGGTCTTGATCTTGCCTTTCCGCAGAGCCAGCAGGGCGTGAGCCTTGAGCGCCTCGGCGTTGCTCGGCTTCGTGTTGCCGAGCCGCTTTTCGGCCCGCTTGGCCAGCTTCGGGCTGTCGAAGCGGTGGGCCGCGGCGAGCCACGCCTTGGCCTGCGCCGCGCGCAGCCCCGCATCTGAGGGGTGCTTTTTCAACTGCTTGCCGTAGGACTGCGCGGCCCGCCGGTAGCCCGCATAGGTGTCGAGATCCATGGCGGGCAGATACGTCACTCTGACCTTGGCGTCTCCTTTCGGCGGGGGAGGGCGGCGGTCGCGGCGGTCGCGGTGGCGCGCGCGCTCGCCTGCGGACTCGGCTCCAGAGGAGGGCCAAAACGCCCAGACGGCGCCCCCCACGACGAGCAACGCCAGCGCCGCCGCCCCGGCCAGCGCCGCCTGGCGCGGCAGCCCCAGCAGGGTCGCCCCGCCGTCGGAGCGCGGGCGAGCCGGTTTCTGTTTTCCCTTGCCTTTGTCCTTGTCCTTCTTTTTCTGCCGGGGGGGCGTCTTCGGCGTTGGCAGCGCGGCGTCCGGGGCGCCGGCATCGCCCGCCATTGCGGGGGCCGCCTCGCGGGCCTCTATCGGAGCCACCCCATCCACCCCGGCGGGGTCGAGGCCCGCCGCCTTTCCGGCATCGCCCTCGCTCTTGGGTGCCACGAGGTCGAGCTCCGACAGGTCCAAGGGATCGGCGCCCTGGGGCGCATCCCCTTCTTCGGCACCCAAGGCGATCTCGCCGTAGGAGAAAGGATCCGCGTTGGCCTCCTGCGCAGCGGCCGCTGGCGCGAGAGCCGGCTCGTCGGAGCCCGCGCCCTGGCCAGCGGTGGGGGTCGGCAGGTCTGGTAGCTCGAGGGCGTCGCCTCCCGTGGCGTCGGCTGGTCCGCCGCCGCCGGCGGGGGTCGGCAGGTCTGGTAGCTCGAGGGCGTCGCCTTCCGTGGCGTCGGCTGGTCCGCCGCCGGCGGCGGGGGTCGGCAGGTCTGGCCGCCTGAGGGCGTCGCCTCCCGTGGCGTCGGCCGGTCCAGCGCCGGCGGCGGGGGTCGGCAGGTCTGGTAGCTCGAGGGCGTCGCCTTCCGTGGCGTCGGCTGGTCCGCCGCCGGCGGCGGGGGTCGGCAGGTCTGGTAGCTCGAGGGCGTTGCCTCCCGTGGCGTCGGCCGGCCCAGCGCCGGCGGCGGGGGTCGGCAGGTCTGGTAGCTCGAGGGCGTCGCCTCCCGTGGCGTCGGCCGGCTCAGCGCCGCCGGCGGGCTTTGGTGCGGGCAGGTCTGGCAGCGCGGACGGCTCCGGCGCC
>CAYFWA010000808.1:0-3501 GCA_964346625.1 uncultured Myxococcales bacterium | reverse complement strand
GGGAGGCGCTGCCGGGGCTTGCGCCGCGGGGGGAGGCGCCGCCGGGGCTTGCGCCGCGGGGGGAGGCGCGCTGGGCGCCGGCGTGCCGGGCGTGCTCGCGGGGGGCGAGGACGCCGGCTCGGCGCCCAGGCCCAGCCGGGTGGTGTTGGGATCGTCGCGCACCGCGGGCATGTCCGCGCTCTCGCGGATGGCCGAGGGGATGGACGGCAGGGTCTGGTCCTTGCGGCGCTTGCCGCGGTCGCTCGCGGCGCCCGGGACGCCGAGGCCCGGGGCGGTGGTGCTGCTGGCCGCCTGGGCCAAGGCGTCCCGCAGGGCCGGCGCCGACTCCCAGCGCTCCTCGCGGGGCTTGGCCAGGGCCTTGAGCAAGGGCGCGTCGAAGGCGGCGGGCAGGGCCCGGTTGCGCCGGCTGGGCGGATCCGGACGCACGCGCAGGTGCAGGTTGATGGTGGCGAAGACGTCATCGCCGCGCAAAGGCGGCTGGCCCACCAGCATCTCGTAGGCGATGATCCCCAGGGCGTAGACGTCGGCGCGCTGATCCACCGCCTCTCCGGCCGCCTGCTCGGGCGACAGATAGGTCGGATCCCCGAAGGTCATGCCCACCGTGGCCTGGCCGGGCTCGAGCTCGTGCAGGATCAGCTTGCTGAGCCCGAAGTCCATGACCTTGATGAACTCGGGCTCATCTCCACGCTCGGTGACAAAGAGGTTCGCCGGGCGCAGGTCGCGGTGGACGTAGCCCCGCTGGTGCGCCTCGGTGAGCCCCTCCACCACCTGGGAAAGCAGGTGCAGGGCGCGCCCCACCTCCAGGGGAGCGGCCTCGGCCAGCACGTCGGCCAGGCTGTGCCCCTCGAGATACTCCATGGCGAGGTAGAGGCGGCCGTCGTCGGAGGTGCCGAAGTCGCGAACCCCGATCAGGTGGGGGCTGTCGAGCTGGGCCACGGTGGTGGCCTCGCGGCGAAACCGCTCCACGGCCACCGGGTCCTGACACAGGTGATGGTGCAGGAACTTGACGGCCATTCGCTGCTGCAGCGTGACGTGACGCGCCTCGTAGACGGTGCCCGAGCTGCCCGAGCCCACCCGCCGCTTGATGAGGTAGCGCTCCGCCACCACCTGCCCCAGCAGGGCGTCGTCGTCGTCGGTGACCTGGCTCTTGCCGCACTGCAGGCAAAACAGCGCGTCGTCTTCGAGCGGGGTCTCGCAGTTTATGCAGCGCTTCATCGCCCTGCCGTATCCCCGGGGATCACGACCCGGTCTGTCCCTGGGGCGGCGCGCAGCCCTGGACGTGGTAGGAGTCGCGCACCCCGTCCACCGTCACGTCGAACCGTACGCACTCGTGTTGCTCGTTGGTGCACTCCGCCGCATCGGTGCACGCCTCGAAGCACACCCGCCGGAAGCACCAGCCCGTCTGACACTGATCGTGGGCCGTACAGGCCTGGCCACCGGTGCGCCCCCCCGGGTAGGGCAAGGGGAGACACCAGGTGCCGAGCTGGTCTGGCTGGGTGGGGCTCACCGCCACGGTGCAGCCCTCTGCGGTGGCGGTGCAGTCCGCCGCCCGGGCGCACGGGGTCGTCGGATCGTCGGGCACGCACGCGCCCTGTGCGCAGTGGCTCTCGGCGAAACACGAGCGCAGGGGCACGAAGCCCGTGGCGTCCTCGGTGCAGATCTCGATCTCGAGCCCGGTGTTGTCGCACTGGCGCTGTCCGGCCACGCACACCGGCCCCCCGTCGGGATCGTAGTCCGGGTTCAGCTCCGTGCAGCCGGTCCCCCCGACGACGGCGCCGAGGCCGAGGCCGAGGGTCAGGGCTCGCGCAAGAAAAACTTCGAAGCACCGAGGGCGCCGAGGCGCAATGCTGTCAAGAAGCGAGGAGGGCGAATACATGGACGTATTTAACCGACGAGCGACGCCGCCAGAATTGATGGATCGGCGTACGAATGCCGAAGCTATTCTTGCGCGAGCCCTCAGCAGACACGCGGCGGCGATCCCCGACGCAGCCATTTTCAGGCGATCAGAAGCGCAGCGTAGCATGGGCCCAGATCCCTCCCCGGGTGGGAGACAGCGTCACGGTGGGGCGGCCTCCCGGCTCCGACCGTGGGGTCGGACGGGGCGCAGCCGGCTCGTCGGGTGTCGATTCGTCGCTGTCCCGAAAGTAGCCGTAGTAAAACAAGATGGCCGAGGCCACCGCAGACGCGCCGCCGAGGGCGGTGAACACGGCCCCGGCGGTGCCCGTTTTGTAGCGATACTCGCACATGAGCCGCCGGGGCGACTCGTCGCAGGGATAGCGGCCGTCCAGCGCGAGCAGGGTGATTCCCGCCGCCAGGGAGGCCAGCGCCCCGGCGCCAGACATCCAGGCCGCCTGGCGCAGGCGCTGGCGCGCCGTGGGCTGATACCACGGCGCGGGCGCTGGCTTGGGCCGGGGCCGAGGTCGCGGCCGCGGCCGCGGTCGCGGACGGGCCCGCACCTTCTTGGGGGGCGGCTCGGGGCCGGGCCTTGCCTTCTTGCGGGGCGGCCGGGGCCGGGGCCGCGGCAAGGTGGCCTGGACGGCGGCGCGCAGGCGGGTCCCGGTGCGCTGAGCCAGGACCCGGGCCGAGCGGATGGCCTCGGAGAAGGTGCAGATGTCGCACTTGGCCTGCTGCTCGGCCTCGAGCCGGCCACCCGGCTCGCTCAGCTTCAGCCGCAGCCGGTAGTTTTTGCCCGTGCGCTTGACCCGCAACCGGGCGATCCAGCGCACCTTGAGGGCCTTGGCCAGCCGCTGCAGGCACGCCGTGGTGCGGCAGTCGCCCACGGTGGCGAGGCGCTGGCGATCCACCTCGGCCAACGCCGCGCCGACGATGGCGGCCAGGGTGAGGCCATCGTCGATGGCCTTGCGAAAGCGGCGCGTCACCGCGGGCGCCAGGGGAGGCTCGATCTCCGGGGACAGCACCGCCACCCGGCCGATGTCGAGCGGCGTCCCCGGCGGTGGATCTTCGGCGGGCACGGCTTGCAGCCTCGCAGCGCCGCTGATCCACATCACGGCCACGATGGTCAGCGAGAGGGTGTTCGATCGAGTGGACACGGTTCGCTACCTGCCTGAAAACTACCACATTTCGGGCGTTGCGGCACCCAGAGGGGGCGGGTCAAAACAAGGTCTGCAACTCAGGGCGTCGAGGCGCCCGGCTGGCCAGGGCGTGAGGAGGCGAATATTGGTGGATATTCAACCGCTGAACTCACGCAGCCATCCGGGGGGATCGGCGTTTCGACTGCAGAGTGTATTCTGACCTGCCCCTTCACCTCCTGGGAGGTTGGCGTACCCGCTGAGGACGGCGCGACCACTGAGTCAGGCTAGTTTATGAGCGGTGATGGCTCCGATGTCAAAGAGACCGCTTAGTTTTTTCGTCCACGTTCAGGGGGGATGTCCCATCCCCCCCTCGCCCCGAAAAAGCGCGGTTTTTCGGGGCTCACCCCCAATCCTCGCGCTTCGCGCCGCTGCAGGGAAAGGCGCCAATTCGCCGTTTCGCGCAACCTCG
>CAYFWA010000807.1:0-3504 GCA_964346625.1 uncultured Myxococcales bacterium | reverse complement strand
CCGGAGCCGGCCTGCGGAGCTGCGAAAAAGTTGGTGGCCTGGCTCGGTGAGCGATCCTGGGGCACGCAGGGCGACCATGGGGCCCGGACGTGTGGTATCGTCCGTCGAGCTGGAGGGCCTTGCGCACATGGCACGCAGATACAAAAAGCTCGACGAGCTCCCGCCGGGACCCCGCCGGGAGCTGGAGGCGCGCCCCGAGTTCCGGAGCCGCTTCTTGCTGTTCAACATCCTGCCGCTCGCCTTCGTGATGATGTCCTTCGTGTTCCTGGTCATCATCCTGCTGGACGTGATCCCGCGGCCCGACACGCCCCCCTCGTCGCCGGTGTGGCCGGCGCTCGTGCTGGTGTCGGTCGTGGAGGTCGGCATGATCGCCTTCCTCGGCAAGCGGTTCCTCAAGCCCGTGCTCGGGGCCCGGACGCTGCAACAGGCCGCGGCCCGCGGCCTCACCCCGCTGGTGCTGGTCGCGGCGTTCGCGGTATCCGTGTGCATCTACGCAATGTTGGGCCCATCGATGGCCATGCCGCACCCGATCCAGCTCGCGCTGTGGGTGGCAGGCTTCGGGCTGCTGTTGGGCAGCATGGCGTGGGTGCGCGGCAAGGTCCGCGCCGCCATGCTGCTGGCCCTGGCCAACCAGGACGAGTAGCTTCCGTCCCCTTTGTCCGCCGCTACACCTCGACGACGCTGCCGGTGGGAAGGGGCGAGAGCCGCTCGCCGAGCACCGCGCCGAGCGCCTGAAAGGCGCGGTCGCCGGTGCAGTGAAACGCGAAGATCCGGTCGATGGGCGCAGCGGCCAGGGCGCGCGCGATGGACGCCACGTCATGGGATGTCCCACCCTCGATGTGCGGCGAGGGCAGGCCCATGAGGTGGAACCCGCCGAGGAGCGCCTTGATGGGGGTGTCGGGGAAGGCGGCGCGCGCCGCGTCCACCATGTTGAGCACGCCGCGGTGCGCGCACCCCGTGAGCACCACCAGGCCGTCGTCGTCCCGCAGCACCAGCAGCAGCTCGTGCTCGAAGGGATCGGCGACGACTCGGTCGGCGTGTGGGTCGGCGTGTGGGTCGGTGCGCCGCAGGCACAGCCTGCGGTTGCCCGGCGGCAGGGGATGATTCCGCGGGATGTCGGTGAGCAACCACGCGCCGGCGGTGATCTCGGTGGCGCCCTCCACGAAACGAAACCGCGGGGCGTGTTCCCGAAGCAGGGCCCGGTCGAGGTCGATGCCGCGAGTGGCCGACCCGCCCTGGGGGCAGCCCACGCACACGCCGTCGGGCAGCGGGCGCAGGTGAATCGGCGCCTCGGGGTTTTCGGCGACAAACCGCGCCAGCCCCCCGCCGTGATCATAGTGGTAGTGCGAGATGACCGCGTGCTCCACCCCGGCCACCGACACCCTCAGCCGCTGGGCGTTATCGGCAAAGGCCCCGGAGGCGCCCGTGTCGAACAGCAGGGAGCGCGCCCTCCACCGGATGTGCAGCGAAACCCCGTGCTCTGCGATCAGGTCTTCCCGTCTCGGGAGACGGTCGTTTTCCACGAGGGCAGTGATCTGCATGGGTTCCACCTCCAGATTGTCGAATAGTTGAGCAGGGATCGCGTCCATACACAAGCCCTGGCAGCGTTCGGGAGAAATCAAAAACCCGATCATTGAGATCGGTTACGGTCGCGGAACTAACCCCAATGCCAGTCAGTTAAGGAGAAACCTGGATCATCTCGATCACTTGGCGACGGAGCATGAGATGGCACCTGTCGAGACGAGTGGGCCCAAAACGTCGGATACGGCGTTTCCATCCGATTGACGCAGGACCCAGGTTTCGGACGTGCAGAGCTGTCCACAGAAAAACCCTCTGCAATACAACCACTTCGGCCTAACTGATCGGCATTGCGCCTTGACCGGGGCGCTCGCGCCGGGTTACCGTCACAAGGTGTGAGCCACGCGAGATTGCGCGAGATTGCGCGAGCGAGATTGCGGAGCCACGGCGTGCGGAGAGCGCGGGGAGCGGCGGGCAGGGTGCCCCCGCGGCGAGCTCCGTTCACCGGAACCGGGAAATAGGACGACATGGACATGACCAGAAACAGACTTCGCGCCCTGGCGCTGCTGCTGTGCGCGCCGCTTCTCGGGGCCTGCGGCGACGACGACGACAACGGCGACGCCGGCACCAACGGCAACGGCTCCCTCGACGGCGGGGTGGGCACCGACGGCAGCCCCTTCGACGGCTGCGTGGAGGTGACCCAGTCGGCCACCAACGTCTACGGCCCGGTGGACATCGTGTTCGCCATCGACAACTCCCCCAGCCTAGAGGACGAGATCGCCGAGGTGCGGGCCAACATGAACGCCTTCGCCGCCAGCGTGGTGGCCAGCGGCCTCGACGCGCGCATCGTGATGATCTCCTGCCTGCCCGGGGACTGCGACGGGCACCCCAACAACTTCGGCGTCTGCATCGACGCGCCCCTGGGCGCCGTGGGGGGCTGCGACGAGCCGCCGCCCTACGACGACACCAACCTCCCGGGCTACCTGCACGTGGACAGGCGGATACCGAGCCAGAAGGTGCTCGAGCGCATCGTGGACACCTACCCCGACTGGTCCTCCATGATCCGGCCGGACTCCACGGTGCACTTCGTGGTGGTCTCCGACGACACCGACGAGTTGAGCGCCGCGGACTTCCACAGCGCCCTGATCGCGGCGGACTCCACCCTGGAGGGGTACTTCTTCCACGGCATCTTCGCCTTCCTCGGCAAGGAGGACGCCTGCGCCATCAGCGGCACCCAGCCCTGCTGCACCTACGCCGCGCCCGGAGGGGAGGGTGTGCCCTACCGGGATCTGGTGAACCAGAGCGGCGGGGAGATGGGGGATCTCTGCCTGCAGGACTTCGACCCCGTGTTCGCCGCCGTGGCCACCACGGTGCTGGCCAACGCGGAGCTGAGCTGCGAGTGGACCATCCCGCCGCCGCCCGAGGGCGAGGATCTGGATCCGAGCGCGGTGAACGTCGAGTTCGTCGATGGAGATGCGATCACCCACAGCATCGGCATGGTGCCCCTCGGGTCCGACTGCGACGACGTCACCCACGGCTGGTTCTACGACGACCCGAGCTCACCCACCACGGTGTACGTCTGCCCACAGACCTGCACCTGGATCCAGGGCGACTCCGCCGCCCAGATCAAGATCAAGTTCGGCTGCGAGACGGAGCTGGCCCCGGTCCTGTAGGCGCGCGCCGCCGCACCCTCTTCGCAGGGAACGGGAAGTGAGAAGTGGCTCTCCACCTGCACCGAACCATGCACGAACGTCTGGCCGTCCGATCACCAATCAGGGGAGCGTTCCTGCTGCCCCCGATACCCCCATGACAGCTTCGTTGAGACGACTTCATCGAGACCATGGAAGGGAGCTTTCGCGCTGCCCTTGCCCTGGACCCATCCCATCGACCAAGAGCCTACGAGCCCCTTGCATCCCTGACCAAACCTTTCGGGCTATATCCGGATCTCTCACCACGATAATGATTCGTTTTTTCGAGAGAAACGGG
>CAYFWA010000806.1:0-3519 GCA_964346625.1 uncultured Myxococcales bacterium | reverse complement strand
GGGGCGCGGCGGAGGCCGGGGGCGCGGCGGAGGCCGGGGGCGCGGTGGAGGCCGGGGGCGCGGCGGAGGACGAAGCGCGGGCGGAAGCGCGGGCGCTGCTCGGGCGGGTGCTGCTCGCCCAGGGGGAGCTGGTCGAGGCGGCGGCGCTGTGCGCGGCGGTGTCCGAGGCGCCGGCGGGCGCGGCCGGGTTGCCGCTGCTGGAGATGGGGGGGCTGGCGGCGCTGTATCATGGCCAGCTCGAGCGGGCCTCGGCGCTGTTTTCCGAGGGGGTGGCGCGGGCCCGCGAGCAGGCCGCGGCGGGGCGCACGGATCGGCTCGCGCGGGCGCTGGGCTGCGAGGGCATGGCCTGTCAGGCGCGCGGCGATCTCGCGGGCGCCGCCGATCGATACCAGGAGGCCCACGAGCTGGCCGAGCAGCGCGGCGACCTGCATGGCGCGGCGCACTACGGGGCCAACCTCGGCGCGGTGCTGCGCGAGCAGGGCCGGCTGGCCGAGGCCCTGGCGCCCAGCGTGGCCGCGGTGCGGCGCATGGTGCAGCTCGGTCACGTCGCCGAGCTGCCGGTGGCCATCTACAACCTGGGCAACCTGCTGTTGACCCTCGGGGACCTCTCGGGCACGGCGCGGGAGCTGCGGCTGCTGCAGGCCGAGGCGAGCCGAGCCGATACGCCCCTTTTCCAAGGGTATCTGCTGCTGCTGGCCGCGGAGCTGTCGCTGCGGCTGCGCCGCGAGGGCCGACCCGCGCCCCGCGGGCTACCCGGGGAGCTGCGGCGCCCCGCCTCGACGCTGGCCGCCGAGGCCGAGCAGCGCTTCGCCCGGGCCGGGGCCCAGCGCGAGGCCCTCTACGCGGCCATCACCGCCCTGGAGGCCCAGGCGGCCGAGGGCAAGGTGGCGCCCGCCGCCGCGGCGGCGGCGGCGCTGCGCGGCCGCGTCGCGGAGCTCGACGACCCGCTGGCCGAGCACACGCTGTGGCTGGCCTGCGCGCGGATTCGGCTGGCCGGCGGGACGCTGCCCGGCCGCGACGATGACCCCGACGACGATCACCGCGATGGGCTCGCCGCCGCCCTCGGGCGCGCGCGTGACTACCTGCGCGAGACCCAGCGATCCGATCTGGCCTGGCGCGCGGCGGTGTTGGTGGCGGCCGAGGCCCGGCGGGCGGGCGACGAGGCGTCGCTCGGGCGCCGGGTGCAGGAGGCCGCGGCCCTGGCCCAAGCCCAGCGCGAGCGGCTGCCCGAGTCCCATCGCGAGGCGTGGGACCGGGACCCCGACGCCGTGCGGTTGGCCCGGCTGGAGCGCTCGCTGGGGCCGGCGGTCCGCACGGGCGACAGCGGCCGGTTCAGGGTGGGGCGCTCGGTGGCGGCAGAGTCCGAGGCGGCGGTGCTGCGTCGGCTGCTGGAGATCAACAAGCGGATCAACAGCGAGCTGCGGCTGCCCATTTTGCTCGAGCTGGTGCTCGACGCGGTGCTCGAGCTCATCGACGCCGAGCGGGGGTTCGTGCTGCTGCAGGGCGACGGGGAGGCGCTGGAGGTGCGCGTGGCCCGCAACATGGATCGCCGCAACCTCGGCGAGGGGGAGCTGTCGCTCTCGCAGTCCATCGCCGAACAGGCGGCGGCTCGCGGTGAGCCGGTGATGACGGTGGACGCGGCCATGGACGAGAGATTCTCCGACGCGGTGAGCGTGCACGGGCTGCGGCTGCGCTCGGTGCTGGCGGTGCCCCTGCGGGTCAAGGGCCGCGTGGTGGGCACGGTGTACGTGGACAACCGGCTGCGGCGCGGAGCGTTTCAGCAGTCGGACCTGGAGCTGGTGCAGGACTTCGCCCAGCAGGCGGCCATCGCCATCGACAACGCCCGGCTGCACGAAGAGCGGGTGGCCCAGCAGGCGCAGATCGAGGCGCTGAACCGCGAGCTGGAGTCCAAGGTGGAGCGCCAGCAGGCCGAGATCGCGGACATGCGTACCGAGCTCAAGGAAAACCAGGCGGCGCTGCGGGCGCGCTACGACTACTCGAACATTGTCGGGGAGTCGCCGGGGATGCTCGAGCTGTTTCACCTGCTCGACCGCATCACCGACGTGGAGCTGCCCGTGGTGATCCACGGCGAGAGCGGCACGGGCAAGGAGCTCGTGGCCCGGGCCATTCACCACAACGGCCCGCGCACCGAGCGGCCCTTCGTGTCGGAAAACTGCGGGGCCGTGCCCGAGACCCTGCTCGAGTCCATCCTGTTCGGTCACGTCAAGGGGGCGTTCACCGGCGCGGACCGGGACCGCAGGGGGCTTTTCGAGGTGGCCCACGGGGGGACGCTCTTTTTGGACGAGGTGGGGGAGATGAGCCCGGCCATGCAGACCAAGCTTTTGCGGGTGCTGCAGGACGGGGAGATCCGGCGCGTGGGCGGGGATCGGGTGACGCGGGTGGACGTGCGGATCATCGCCGCCTCCAACCAGCGCCTCGATCGGCTCGTGGAAACGGGGCAGTTCCGCCAGGATCTGTACTACCGGCTCAACGTGCTGGCGGTGGAGCTGCCGCCGCTGCGCGAGCGCCCCGAGGACGTGCCGCGGCTGGTGGAGCACTTCATCGACAAATACAGCGCCGACCGGCCGCGGCGGCTGAGCCGCGGCGCGCTGGATCGACTCCAGGCCCATGGGTGGCCGGGGAACGTGCGGGAGCTGGAAAACGAGATCCAGCGGGTGCTGGCGTTGGGGGGAGACCTCATCGGCGAGGCGGATCTGTCCGCGGGCATCCGGGGGTCGGCGGATCCGGCGCTGGCGGCCGACGACCTGGACGTGCGGCGCCACGTGGAGATCCTCGAGCGAAAGCTTTTGCAGAAGGCGCTTCAGCGCACCGACGGCAACCAGACGCAGGCGGCGCGGCTGCTGGGGCTGAGCCGCTACGGGCTGCTCAAGAAGCTGCGGCGCTACGAGATGCTGCCGAGCACGGGGAATGGGTGACCACGACCGAACACGGGGAACGGGTGACAACTACGTTGACAAACACCACCGGAGATGACAACCGCGATGACGGTTCCGGGGCTTTGCGAGGAAAGCAATGGATAAAAAAATGACGCCAAGACAGCTAGTTGGACGGATATTGCTGCCTGGGGTCGTGCTGCTGCTCGTCCTCTGGGCGTGCAACGCCCCATCTTTTCCGCTGCCGCCGCCCGGGCCCGAGAGCTTTGCCTTCGAGCAGCAGCAGCAGGGGGTGACGGTGCTGCGGCTCGTGCCCAACGATCGGGTGGGCGCGGGCTTCCGGGTGGAGGTGCTCAACCTGGATCGGCGCCAGGGAGTGTTCGGATACGCCGAGGGGGACGGGAGCTTCGAGAGCTTGCCGTTTTATGCCACCGAGGGGGAGATCATTCAGTTCAGCTTCCATGATCCGGACGAGGAGGGGCGGGGGGGATCCACGTGCCTGGTGGTGTCTTTTGACGCGACACCGGTTACCGATCCGCGGTGTGGGGACTTTCAGTAGCCTGGCACGTCCAGCCGTGCAGTAGCGTTGGTTGTCCCGCCGAGCCGTAGCGTTGGCCGTGGCGTT
>CAYFWA010000805.1:3323-3521 GCA_964346625.1 uncultured Myxococcales bacterium | reverse complement strand
CGGTCGCCGGGGCCGACGCGGTCGCCGGGGCCGACGCGGTCGCCGGGGCCGACGCGGTCGCCGAGGCCGACGCGGTCGCCGGGGCCGACGCGGTCGCCGGGGCCGACGCGGTCGCCGGGGCCGACGCTCCAGCCGAAGCGGCGGAGCCCACCGAGAGCGTCGTTGTCGACGATCCCGAGCAAGCAGAATCCCCAGCCG
>CAYFWA010000805.1:2677-3223 GCA_964346625.1 uncultured Myxococcales bacterium | reverse complement strand
AGCCCTGACTCAGCCGAGCCCTGACTCAGCCGAGCCCTGACTCAGCCGAGCCCTGACTCAGCCGAGCCCTGGCTATGCCGAGCCCTGGCTATGCCAGGCCCTTGGTGTGACGAAGGCGCAGCCTCGCTCGGCGGGTCCGTTCCGCTGGGGGATGGTCGACCTCGGTATCGGAGCTCTCGGTGCTGCGAGGTCTGAACGAGGTGTGCGGGCCCCGGCTGTGGCGCCAAGGTGTTGGGTGCAGGTGGCTCTGTTACGCTTGTCAGAAAAAATGTTGCTTGTGTAACAGAAATGCTTTGGTGTATAAAGCGCTGTAGATCAATGGGCGAGGCGCCTGTGCGTCAACGATGTCGAGACGACTCGCAAAACTAGGGAGGCTACCGACGATGAGCAGCAAGTCATTTACCGCGATACTTTTGTCTGGATGCGTCAGCATCCTCATGATGGGAACGGGGTGCGGAGATGATGACGGTGGCACGCAGTGCCCCCCGGCGCAGGAGCTCTGCGGCGACATTTGCGTGGACACCGACACGGATCGAAATCACTGCG
>CAYFWA010000805.1:0-2577 GCA_964346625.1 uncultured Myxococcales bacterium | reverse complement strand
GCACCTGTGACAACGCGTGCGGTGCGGGCGAGATCTGCGACGGGGCGGGGCAGTGCGCTCTGTCTTGCCAGGCCGACCTCACGGAGTGCGATGGCACGTGCGTGGACACCGACACGGATCGAAATCACTGCGGCACCTGTGACAACGCGTGCGGTGCGGGCGAGATCTGCGACGGGGCGGGGCAGTGTGCGTTGTCTTGCCAGGGAGGGCTCACGGAGTGCGATGGTGTGTGCGTGGATACCGACTCTGACCGCCTCCACTGCGGCGATTGCAGTACTACGTGTGACTCTGGCGAGGTCTGCTCGGCGGGTAGCTGCGCCACCTCGTGCCAGGGCGCCCTGGTGGAATGTGGCGGCACGTGCATCGACCCCCAGAGTGACCACGACTACTGTGGCGCCAGCGGCGACTGCACCGGCGCCAACGCGGGATTGACCTGCGCGGCCGATGAGGCGTGTGTGAGCGGCACCTGCCTCGCACTGGATCCCTGCGAGCTCAACACCCCGGGGACTCCGGGTGTCACCATCGGCGCGCCCGTGGGACTGCTCGTGGAAGGCAGTGCCCCCGTGACCTACGAGGTCTCCCTGGACGCGACGCCTTGCGACCACGTCGTGGTTCACCTCGACCCGAGCAGCGACCTCACGCTGTCTGCCACGCAACTCGTGTTCGTTCCCGAGGACTGGGCCACGCCCCAAACGGTGGCGGTGACCGCCATGGACGAGTTCGTGGCCGAAGGGACCCACGCCGCCACGGTGCTGCACTCCGTGACGAGCCATGACGTACGCTACGACGGTATCAGTGTTGCTCCAGCCTACTTCTCGGTCCACGAGACGCCCCTGTTGGTCCACGTTTCGGTGCCGCTGCCCGGGCTGAGCTCGGATCTGGACAGCGATTTCCCGGTGGTGAGCGACGACGGCCGCTGGGTGGCCTTCCAGTCCGACGCCACCGGGTTGGTCTCCAACGACGCCAGTGGCTTCAAAGACGTGTTCCTCCGCGACACCGCCATGGGGACCACCACCCGGATCAGCGAGGGCCTGCTCTGGGAGGCCGACGGTGCCAGCGCGCGGCCCGCCATCTCGGTGGATGGGAACCGTCTCGTGTTTTTCTCCCGTGCTACCAACCTGGTGACCGATTCCATCACCAACGCGGGCGAAGTCTACCTATATGAGCGACAGACCGACAGCCTCAGCCTCGTCAGCGCCCAGTGCAGCGGTAGCTGCAGCAACGAGCTGGCCTCGGGGGGGATCGATATCTCGGGTAACGGCGCCTTCGTGACCTACTCCACGCGCCGGCGTCTGCTGGCCAGTGACGCGGAGAACGAGTACGACGTGTGGGTGCTCGATCTCGCAAACGACACCCTCAGTCACGAAAGCCTCAACTCCGCGGACGACAACGGCACACACTACTGGGGGTCGAACTGCTTCAACCCGAAGCTCTCGGCCACGGGGGAGTACGTGTCCTTCACCTCCCCGGCGCGGAATCTCGATACCCCCGAGATCACCATGCAGAACTTCCACGCATACGTGAAAGACCGCATCTCACGCGAGCTGACCCGCGTGAGCGTCCACGACGGCACCGCCGCTCCCTGCCGCGGTACCTACCACGCCACCGGCGCCTCGGCCCCCTTCGTCTCCGCCACCGGCGTGTTGGCTGCTTTCCACTCCGCCTGCCCGTACCAGCTTCCCTCCGGTGAGGAGGCGGACACGAATGGTCTGGTGGATGTCTTCGTGAGGAACATCGCCACCGGGTCCACGACTCGCGCGAGCGTGGCCTCCGATGGCTCCGAGGCCAATGGGGACAGCTACATGATGGGCATGTCCGACGACGGTCGATTCATCGCTTTCGCCTCCGACGCAGACAACCTCGTCTCCGACGACACCAACAACGCGCAGGATCTATTTGTCCACGATATGCTCACCCGCACCACGAGGCGGGTCTCCCTCGGGCCCGGTGGCACGGAGATCCCGTCGGGAATCGAGCGAGGACGGATCTCGCGCAACGGGCGGTTCGTGGTGTTCGTCACGACCGCCAACCTGCTCCCAACGGACACGAACACCGACACGCTGGACGTGTACATGGTTCAGCTCTTTTAGTCTCCTATCCTTTCACGAGAGCCCTAACTGCGCCTGGACGACGGCCCCGGCTACGTGCGCTACCGCTCACCCTACAGCCAGGAGGACATGGGCGCGCAGACCGACGACTACTCCACCCTGTCCAGCCAAAACTACACCCTGCTGGCGCTGCTGCTTTTCTACGAGGTCACCGGCGACGCGCGGTACGTGGTGGAGTACGACGGCATCGTCCGGTTCCTGGCGGATCACCTCTACGGGCAGTACTGCCGCTCCGAGGTGTTTCACGGCACCCACTGCGATCCCGCCTGCGGCGCGGGCGAGACCTGCCTGGTGGATCGCTGCTTCCCCGAGCACTGCCAAAGCGGTGTGCTTCACCACTGGATGGATGGGGCCCTCGCCGTGGCCGAGCACGACAGTGTCTTTTGCGCCGGCTGCAACCTCCCGCTCCTGTACGTCCTCTGGTATCGACAGTCCAACCTGGGGTTGTAGCGGAGCGTGAGTCGGAGCG
>CAYFWA010000804.1:0-3531 GCA_964346625.1 uncultured Myxococcales bacterium | reverse complement strand
CGACGAGTACGGCGAGTACGGGGGCTCGGACCCGGACAACCGCCACCGGTGGCGGCCGGCGGCCCAGCGCTCGACCCGTGAGGCGGACCTGTTCGACGTGGTGGCGGCGGTGGGGAGGGCGCGGCGGGACTCGGCGGCCCTGCGGCGCGGCGCCTACACCAGCCTGATGGCCGAGGAGCCCTTCCTGGTCTACGCGCGCCACACCGCGAGCGACCTGGCCCTGGTGGCGCTCAACCACTCGGACGCGCCCATCACCCGCTCGGTGACCCTGCCGGGCACGGTGCCCCAGCCCAGCGCTGACCTGGAGGACGCCCTGGATCCCACCGCCGCGCCGGTGAGCATCACCAACAACGCGGTGCTCATCACCGTGGCACCCCGCGACGCGGTGATCCTGGTGCCCGCCACGCCATAGGCCGCCACGCCGTCGGCCGCCACGCCATAGGCCGCCACGCCGTCGGCCGCCACGGCGCAGGCTGCGGGGTTTTCACGAGCAGGCCCCGCCCGTCGAGCGTCACGGGGTCCGCTCGTCGGCGCCGATGTCCACGCAGCAGCCCTGGGGCCGAGTGTCCCCGTCGATGTCCACGGGCGGTGGGGTGATGCTGTTGGAGTCCCCGTTGTCGATGGCCGGCGAGCCGGCCTGCAGATGGTAGTTGGCGTCCAGCAGCGGGTCGGCCTCCTGGTTGTGGTCGACGCCGTCGTAGCCCGACTGGTCCAGGATGCAGTAGCGGGGCGCGCAGCTCCCGAACACCGCGTTTCCGGACTGGCCCCACAGGATGCTGTTGACCAGCTCCCCGGCCGTGGCGCAGTACACGCCCCCCTTGGCAGTGGCGCCGCCCTGGCCGATGTTGTCAGCGACGGTGTTGTGCCAGAAGACGGCTGGGGAGGCGCCCGGGGCGTCGAGGGAGACGCCCCCGAAGGGACTGGTGTTGCTGCCATTTGCGGCCACGATGTTGTTGACCAGCCGGAAATCGGCACCCTGGACGAGCACCCCGCCACCGGAGTTGGACAGGATTCGGTTGCGGTGCAGCTCGCACAGGCTCCCCTCGCAGCGCACGCCGACGCAGCCGCTGTCGGTGATCAGGCTGTCATACAGGTGCAGACTTGCGCCGTTGACGGCAGCCACGCCCCCCTCGGCCCCGCTGCCGCCCACGGTGAGGTCCCGTACCACCGCCGTCACGCCGTCCACCACCAGCGCCGGACAGCCGGCCGCCTCCAGCACCGCGCTGCCGCTACCATATACGGTGATGTCCGCGGTGGCGACGGTGAACGGTCCGGGACAGGCCCCGCCCGTGATGCGCACCGCCTGGCCCGGCTGCACCGCGGCGAGAGCGTCCCCCAGGTCGCAGAAAGGCTCCGCCGGGGTGCCCTGGCCCGGGCAGGTCCCGGCGCCGCAATCCACCCACAGCACGTCCTCCGGAAGCTCGCAGCGGCCCGTGAGCAGGTCACATAGCGAATCGGCGGCGCAGCCGCTGTCGTCGTCGCAGAAGGCATCCTCGGTGCACACCGAGGGCTCGGGGTCGGAGACGCACCGCCAGCCCGGCTCCACCACGCAAGCCGCCGAGCACCCGTCGCCGTCGGCATCGTTGCCGTCGTCGCACTGCTCCTCGCCGCGCACGTACCCGTCGCCGCAGACCGTCTCGCACTGCGAGGGCTCGCCCTCGCAGCTCCAGCCCGGCTCCACCACGCAAGCCGCCGAGCACCCGTCGCCGTCGGCCTGGTTGCCGTCGTCGCACTGCTCCTCGCCGCGCACGTACCCGTCGCCGCAGACCGTCTCGCACTGCGAGGGCTCGCCCTCGCAGCTCCAGCCCGGCTCCACCACGCAAGCCGCCGAGCACCCGTCGCCGTCGGCCTGGTTGCCGTCGTCGCACTGCTCCTCGCCGCGCACGTACCCGTCGCCGCAGACCGCCTCGCACATCGAGGGCTCGCCGCCCTCGCAGCTCCAGCCCGTCTCCACGCTGCAGTCTGCCCCGCAGCCGTCCTCGGCCGCGTCGTTGCCGTCGTCGCAGCCCTCCTGATCGGTGATCACCAGGCCGTCGCCGCACACGGCCTCGCACTGCGAGGGCGCCCCCTCGCAGGCCCAGCCGGTCTCCACCCGGCAGCTCTGCGAGCAGCCATCACCGTCGGCATCGTTGCCATCGTCGCACTGCTCCGGGGCCACCACCTCCCCGTCGCCGCAGCCCGCGGTGCTCGTAACGGTCACTGGCAGGGGCACCAGGGTCTTGCGCTCCAGGGTCACGTCGCCCTGGCCGATGGCCACCACCTCCCCGCCGGACAGCCCCTCCACCCAGACCTGCACCCGGGCCCCGGCATCCTCGTGGGCAAAGCGCAGGATCAGCGACTCCTGGCCCGAGTCCAGCACCCCGTCGGGCAGGGTCGGCCGCCGCACGTTGGACAGCACCTCGGTGCCGTCCAGGCTCACCGAGATCTGGAACTGCTCGATCTCGAGGGTGGGCTCGAACTGGATCGCCAGCCGCACCCCGGTCCACTGCTCGGTGTCCTTGTCGCAGCCACTGGCCACCAGGATCGCGCCCACCAGGGCGAAACCGAGGAACCGGCCGTGGCGTGAGGGGCGCCTCTGGACTGCGGTGCTCATTTACGATTCCTTCTCTGCTCGGCGCGATTTCACCCGTGGGGCGCCCCGCCTTCCCTCCCGCCGGCTCCACCGCCGGATGTCACGAACCCGCCTCGGTGATCGCGTGGGGTCCGCGTTGACCGACCGCGTGGGCGCAGCGGCGGACAACCAGGCCGGGTAGGCGGCGCGTCACCGCATCGTCCGGACGTCGATGGTGGGCAGCGAGCCCGGCTCCGGGGTCTGGGTGCCGCCCGACGACAGGCCCACCGCGAGCCCGGTCGCCAGGGCCGCCACGCCGACGCCCACCGCGGTCCAGAGCAACAATTCGTACAACGGTGTATAATCCTTGACCACCGGCCGGCGGGGAGGCAGATACGGGCGCGGACGGGGGGCCACGGCGCGGCGGCGGTCGGCGGCGGCGCGGCGCGCCTGCTCGGCCTTGCGCTTTCGCTCCAGCTCGGCCTTGTGCTTCTCGAGCTGCTTGCGCTCGCACTCCAGGATCAGCTTGTCCACCAGTTTTCGGTTGGCCGCGTCGGGCTTCTTCTGCAGGTAGCGGCGATACAGGAAGATCGCCCGCTCGTAGTTGCCGAGCTGTCGCTGGCACTGCGCGATGTTGAACAGAAATCCCGACAGCGGTAGCACCTCGTAGGCCCTGGAGAACAGCTCCAGGGCCCGTTCGAGCTGCCCCAGGGAGTACTTGCGCTCCGCCTTGACGTACAGCTCCCGCGCGAGCTTGCGCTTCTGCTGCTTGGAAAGCCCCGCGCCGGCCCGAGCCGACTCGGCCCGGCGGGCGGCCGGGCGGGACGCGGCGGGGGGCGCGACGGCCAGGGACCAGATGGCCACCAGGGCGGCGGGCAGGATCGCCGCCATGGGACCGCTGCCGACGGCGCAGCGAAGGCCGCCCATCCGCTGACGCGGGCCATTTCTCGCGGATCGACTCTTGGGCATTTTCTCCAGCG
>CAYFWA010000803.1:0-3532 GCA_964346625.1 uncultured Myxococcales bacterium | reverse complement strand
AGGGGTAGCGGTAGTCGGTGGGGGGCACGAAGGTCTCCTTGATGGCCCGCGGCGAGACCCACCGCAGCAGGTTCTGGGCCGACCCGGCCTTGTCGTTGGTGCCCGAGGCCCGCGCGCCGCCGAAGGGCTGCTGCCCCACGATGGAGCCGGTGGGCTTGTCGTTGATGTAGAAGTTGCCCGCGGCATGGCGCAGCACGCGGTTGGCCTCCACGATGGCGGTGCGGTCCTGGGAGAAGATGGCGCCGGTGAGCGCGTAGGGCGAGGTCTCGTTGCACAGCGCCAGGGCCTGGGAGTACTCGGCGTCCGGGTAGACGTAGGCGGTGACCACCGGGCCGAAGATCTCCTCGCGCATCAGCTTGAAGTCGGGTTTGTGGGCTCGCACCAGGGTGGGCTCGATGAACCAGCCCTTGGCGTCGTCGCGCCCGCCACCCACCAGGATCTCGCCGTCGCCGGAGTCCCGGGCGTGGTCGAGGTAGGCCCCGATGGACTCGAAGGCGCCCTGGTCGATCACCGCAGCCACGAAGGTCTGGGGGTCGAGGGGATCCCCCTGCTTCAGGCCCCGGATCTCGTCGCACAGCGGGCCCTCGAGCCGCTCCCAGACGCTCTCGGGGATGTACAGCCGCGAGACGGCGGAGCACTTCTGACCCTGGTACTCGAAGGCGCCGCGGGTGACGGCCACGCGCAGGGCCTCCACGTCCGCCGAGGGGTGGGCCACGATGAAGTCCTTGCCCCCGGTCTCGCCCACGATGCGCGGGTAGGCCTTGTACTGAGCGATGTTTTCCCCGATCTGCTTCCACATGCTCTGGAACACCGCGGTGGAGCCGGTGAAGTGGATGCCCGCCAGCGAGGGGTGGCTCAAGGCGGGGCGGCCCACCTGCCCGCCAGAGCCGGGCACGAAGTTGATCACGCCGGGGGGCAGCCCCGCCTCCAGGAACACCTGCATGATGTGGTGGGCGGCGTACACGGCGCTGGAGGCGGGCTTCCACAGCACGGTGTTGCCCATCATGGCCGGGGCCGAGGGCAGGTTGCCCGCGATGGCCGTGAAGTTGAAGGGGGTCACCGCGAAGACGAAGCCCTCCAGGGCCCGCTGCTCCAGCCGGTTCCACAGGCCCGCCACCGAGCCGGGCTGCTCGGTGTAGATGCGCCGCATGAAGGCGACGTTGTAGCGCAAAAAGTCGATGAGCTCGCAGGCCGCGTCGATCTCGGCCTGGTGCGGCGTCTTGCTCTGGCCCAGCACGGTGGCCGCGTTGAGGGTGGCGCGGTAGGGCCCCGCGATCAGGTCGGCGGCCTTGAGAAACACCGAGGCGCGCATCTCCCAGTCCATCTCCGACCATTGTCTCCACGCTTTCTGCGAGGCCTCGATGGCCTGCTCCACCTCGGCCTGGCCCGCCTTGTGGTAGCTCGCCAGCACGTGGCCGTGGTCGTGGGGGATGGTGGCCTGGCCCAGGTTGCCGGTGCGCACCTGTTGGCCTCCGATGATCAGGGGGATCTCGATCTTCGCCCTGGTCATGCGGGCGATCTCGGCGTCCAGGGCGGCGCGCTCGGTCGAATCCGGCGCGTAGCCCAGGTTCGGCTCGTTGTAGGGGCTCGGGGTCTCGAAGATGGCGTTGGACATGCTGACCTCCCTTGGGGACCGCACGGGGTTTGAAAACGGCTGTGATTTTGGACCGTTTATAGCAGATCCCCCAGGGCATGCAATATGGACGCAAAGGGTGGGACGAGGGGGTCAGCAGCGGTCCGCGGCCACGTCTACGTCCACCACGGTCACCGAGCCCTCGGTGGCCCACACGGCGCAGTCGGTCACCTCGTGGGTCTCGCCGTCGGTGAGCTCCAGCTCCAGGCGGAAGAAGCGGCCCCGGGGTACGCGATCCGCGGTAAAATGGAAGCCGCCCCCCGAGGCCGTGGTGGCCACGGGCGGGAGCCGGACGCCGGTCTCGTTGTCCACCAGGCGCACGGCCACCACGTCGCGATCCGTGCCCGTGATGAACCCGTCCACCTGCCCGGTGGCCGCCTCGGTGGGGGTGATGTCCAGATCCACGACCCCGGAAGACCAGTCCTCGCGGCGAAAGTCGGTGAGGGTGACGAGCCCCTCGGGCTCCATCAAAAACACCACCACCTGCAGCTCGCGCTCGTCGCCGGCGGGGACCTCGAGGGAAAGCTCCGCGGTGCCGCCCGGCGTGTCCCCGGGGTCGCAGGCCCAGGCGGCTCGCACGGGGGCGGCCAGGTCTTCGGCCGACACCGTCGCGGCCACGTAGCAGGGGCGCTCGTCCAGATCGATGGTCTCGTCTGGGGCCACGAGGCCCCCCTTGGTGACCCCGCCGAGGGCGAGGGTGATCCGGGCGGCCACCGGATCGGCGGTGCCGTCCACGAAGCAGGCAGCGCTCAGCAGCGCGGGCGCCAGCGCCCCGAGCAGCAGGGCGCAGGAAAACGAGGCGCGGATGCAGGAAAACGAGGCGCGGATGCGGTGTGCGGTGCTCATGGGGTGCTCCGTTCGATCCGGATGCGCAGCCGTAGCTGCGTGGGGGGCGGGGGCTTGGTGATGTCCACGCCGCCGCCGCCGAGGTCGGCGGCGCTGCCCTCGCTCCCGGTCTCCAGGCACATGGACTGCCCGGCGCCCTCCACGTTGGAGCCGCTGCTCGCCTCACCGAGCACCCGCGCCTTGAGCGAGGCCACCTCGGCGTTCAGATCCAGCGTCAGGGGCGGAAGCTTCGTCCGATAGAGATAGGGGCTCCCGAGGGAGGCGGGCCGCGCCTTGGCTGCCTGCCTCCCGGCCTGCGCGGCGTCGGTCTGCGCGGCGTCGGTCTGCGCGGCGTCGGTCTGCGCGGCGTCGGTCTGCGCGGCTCCGGCCCGCGTGGCGCCGGTCTGCGTGGCGTCGGGATCCTTTCGCTCGCTCACGGTTACCTCGTCCTGGGCGTCGAGCCACAAGCAGCGGCCGGCGTCCACCGTGACGTGGTCACGGACCTTGCCCCCGGTGGGCTCGGCCCCCCTCGCCGGGGCGCGGCTCGAGCGGGCGATCTCCAGGCGTCCGCGCTGCAAGCACGCCCCGCGCACGCCCCCGGCGAGGCGGGCGCGGCCCACGCCGTGGCGCCAGATCACGGTGCGCCCGCCGAGCCGCAGGTGCAGCGCCGGGCCCGCGCCCCGCGGCGCCAGCACCTGCAGGCGCCCGGCCTCGAGCGTCACGGCCGGACAGCGCGTGCCCGGGGCGGGCTGCCCGAGCCGGATCCGGGAGCCGGGAGCCAGGTGCAGCAGGCAGCGGCCACGGGTGAGCACGGTGCGGCCCTGCTTCGGGGGAGCGCGAAACGGCTGGTCCGCCGACAGGGCTTGGCCTCCGGGGATCCTCCGGGCCAGGGGGTTCGAGCCCGAAGTGCCCGGGGCCTGCGCCCTGGCCGGTCGGGCCTGCGATGCGAGCAGCGCGACCGACATGAGCAACGCGGGCAGCGCGACCGGCATGAGCAGCGCGGAGGTGTTGGACGGTGGTAACCGTTCAGGGGCCTCGTAGGACCGAAGTGGCGCGAAACGGCGAGCTGGCTCC
>CAYFWA010000802.1:0-3535 GCA_964346625.1 uncultured Myxococcales bacterium | reverse complement strand
CGGGCGCTATCACAGCTCGGGTCTCTGGCGTGAGGTAGGACGATGTGACGCCGAATCGGCGCCAGATCCCCGAACCTCGGCGTGAGGTGGGCCGAAGTGACGCCGATTCAGCGTCATATCGCCAACCCTCAGCGTGAGGTGGGCCGAAGTGACGCCGAATCGGCGTCAGATCGCTGAACCTCGGTTGTAACCGTTCAGGGGTCTCGTAGGACCGAAAACGTGATAAACGGCAACCAGGCAGGTTTCCCTGCAGCTAAGGGAGCGGGTCAAAATAAGGTCTGCAAGTCAGGGCGTCGAGGCGCCCGGCTGGCAAGGCGCGAAGAGGGCGAATATTGCGGGATATTTAACCGATGAGCAACGCAGCCAGCCGGGATGGATCGGCGTCCCGAGTGCAGAGTTTATTTTGACCCGCTCCCTAAGGGGGGGCGGGGGCCCGGCGGCGGCCACAGCGCAAATGGCTCAACTCGAGCAAGCCTTGCGACGCGCTTCTTCATAATGGTATGGTGGTACCCATCGGGACAACCTATCCGCTGGGATAAACCTGCATGGAGGACTGCATGCGACACAGAATACCCCCCCCCATTTCAACTAGTTACGCTGACGCTGCTCGCGTTGAGCACCCTACCGTCTGAGGCGAGGGCGCAGCAACGCCTGGCCGGCGGCCCCGGCCTCGACCCGATCGACGGTGGGGCTATTCTCGATAGCTATCTCCCAGGAAGTTGGGAGACCGACTGCGCCATCGTGATTCCGTCTGACGTTATCGCCGAACAAATCGCATCGGAGATCCCCCAACAATACTCCGTCACCTGGTACACGGACCAGTCCCTGGGCGGAGATGACTCCACGAGCCGCGACGACGACATCATCGTCGGAGTCGACGCCGGGCTGAGCTGGTTGCCTTCGTTGTATAATATCGAGGCCACCATCCGGCTATATCCCACCCGTCCAGCGGAATCCGTAGAGCAGCAGCACGCCTGCCCGAACACGGCTCCGCCGAGCGACTATCCCAACATCTGGGTCACTGACGTGGACACGCGTGATCCCGGGGTGGGACCCGTTCTCCCCTCCCCAGAGGTGCTGCGCTGTGAGATCCAGGCAGAGCTCCAATCCAGCGCCTCCCTGCTGTCTCAGGCACTCGACGGCGCGGGGATGTTGCTCCTGTGGGATACTGCCAACGTTGACACCGATATGTTGAGCACGTACATCCAGCCCACCCGAGAGCTCGCCTGGCGCTTCCCGGGATACGAGAGCATCGCCTTCGAGCTCCGCCGTGAGCTGCGCAGGCCTTCGCTGCACGATCTCGTCGAGCGCTTCGGGGTACGGGTGGTCTGCGAGCGCCGAACCTCGGATTGCCGCCGCATGCTTCCCGGCGGCCCAGGCTCTGCGCAGGTGATGATCCTGGAGGACGCGGATCGCGACGGGCACTGCGACGACGGGGATCTGTGCCCCGACATCTTCGGCTATGACAACAGCACGGACGACGAGGACCAGGACGGCGTCTATGATAGCTGCGACAATTGCCCCCCGGTGATGTGCACGAACGTCCTCGCTTGCTGGAACCCCCGCCAAGGGGACTATCCCGATCAAGATCTCACCGGCAACGTCTGTGACAATGACGACGACGACGACGGTATCCTGGACCCCCTCGATTGCGGGCATCTGAACCGCTTCGTCGGCCTCGACGCGGACCAGGACGGCCACTGCGACGCCGGCGCTCAAGACGCAGTCAAGTGCGTGGACGAATGCTGGAATACCGTTGAGTTAGGGGATTTCTGGTCCTGGCTGGGCCCGGGTCCCTACGCGGCCTACTTGAACGAATGTGTCGCTCGCTGTCACGGGCAGGGCATCGACAACTGCGCCGATGCCCCCGCCCCCGACTCGATCACGGAGGCCTGCGGGGACGCCGCGGAGGCCATGCGCGATGGCCAGACCAACCTCGGCACCGCGGGGGCGCGATGCGCGGATCTGTTCGGCAACCTCGATCAGCAGGATCGAAGCGGGGACGGCACCGGTGACAAGTGCGAGTCGCGGGCCCGCGGGCTGTCGTTCCAGCCGCGCGTGATCATCACGAGCGACCCGCAGTCCCCCCATGGCCCGGTCCAGCTCTGCCAGACCGGGTACGATGTCGGCTTCACCGCAAACGCGGCGACCGCGGCGCAGGAAGGAGGCCAAGCCGACCCCCGCCTGGGGGTGAGCGTGGAGTCTTGCGCGTGTGACTTGCTGACCTCGGATGGGGACTGGGTATCGGGGTCCTATTGCAATGACAAGTGCCCGGAGCTCGAACGCGCCCCCTGGAACCCCATCCGGGCGGAAGCGTTTGGACCCAACAGCCCGCACCCCTACGGCGCCCTCGCCGATCGAGGCTCGATCCGGCACCACTTTCTGCGCGACAACCGCATGGCCCGCGACCGGATCTTCGAGCTCCGGCGCGACCCGGCCCAGAATCGGTTCTCCTTCGCCTGGCCGTGGCGAGACACGGTGCAGTATCCGTACGACGAGCAGGGCCTCGGCGACTTCAGCGTGCCCCCGCCGGCCGAGCTGGCCGACCTGGAGGACAGGCCCTCGAGCGTCAAGGGCCAGCGACTCCGCGTGTCCTGGCCGGTCATCCCGCAACCCGACGATCAGCCGGTCCACCCCCAGCCCTACGGCTGGAACGTGCTCCTTTCCGACGAGGTGCACCGGTTTCACCGCACCTCGCCGTGCTCGCCGTTCTATCTCGATGGCGGCATCAGCGAGGCCCGCTTCGTCGCCTTCTCCCGGGTGGAGCCCACCGCCTCGGCAGAGCAGGCCTGGGCGCTCGCCACCGACGCGGGCACCGGAGACCACCTGCTGGTCGGGTTCCAGCAGAGCCTGGCCGCCCTCCGGCGCCTCGAGTGGCTCTCCTACCCGCAGGCCGAGCCCTACCGGCCGGAGCTATCGGCCGCGGCGCTGGCCGCCGGGACCCTGGACGCGAGCCTGCTCGGTGAGGCGCCGGCGAGGGTCCCGGCGATCTTCGCCCTGGACGGCGCCACGCTCTGGGTCGGCACGATTCGCCAAGAGGGCAACCGCTGGCAGCGGGCCGAGACCGCCCTCGGGCTCGACCCCCTGCCGGCGCTGTCCGATGCGCACCTGCTCTACGACGCCCGGCGGGGCCGGCTCTACCTGCTGGGCGACGAGCCGGGCGGCATCGCCGACGAGGCCCCTGGCGAGCGCAGCGTGCTGTGGTCGGCCGATCTGCAGACGGGCGCGGTGCGCCGGCTCGGCCCGATCCACGTCCTGAAGGCTCTCGAGGGCTTCAGCCTGAGCTACGACCCGGTGCGAGAGATGCTGTTAGCCTTTGGCGGGCGCAGCGCGACCGGCGACTCGGGCGCGCTGTGGGCCATCTTCCTGCCGACGCGCGAGCCGCAGCTCTTGTCCAATGCGCCGTCGCTTTCGCGCTACGCCCACGGCGCCCACTTCGACCCCGCCGGCCGGCTCCTGACGGTCTACGGGGGCGGGCACGGGCGCGGGACCCGCACCGACGCCGTGCAGTACAGCCTTCACACGAGCTCCTGGT
>CAYFWA010000801.1:0-3557 GCA_964346625.1 uncultured Myxococcales bacterium | reverse complement strand
GCGCGGGGCAATGGAACGGAGAAGGTGGGGGGAGAGAAGAGCGCGGTGCCCGGATATCCGAGCCAGGGATCGGCGTGGCCCGAGCGCCGCCCGGGGAGGGCCGGCTACTTGGAGCGGGCGGTGAGCCGCATGAAGTCGTAGACGTCGACCAGATCCCGGGGGCTCTGCTCGGCCGCGGTGAGCCGCTTGAACATGCGTTTGGCCAGCTTGCGCCAGCCCTGGTAGCGCATGCCCGTGGGCTGGGGATCGTACTTGAGGCCGGGCTGGGTCCAGTGAGCCTGGGTCCGAAAGGCCGTGGGCCGCACGCACACGTGCTCGTCGGGGTGCACCAGCGCCAGCAGCACGGTGGCGAGCTGCCAGCTACAGTCGTTCTGGCCGATGGCCATCACGTAGTGATCCATCCGGGCGTCGATGGCCTCGTCGCCGTGCAGCAGGGCGACCAGGGTTTCGGCGAAGCGCTTGCGGGCGTCATCCTCCAGGTTCTTGATGGTGCGGATGTGACGCGGGCTCACCAGGTCCGTGCCGCGCATCACCTGCAGGGCGCGCTGCCAGATCTCCTCGAACTCGTGGGCGTCGAGGAAGGACTGCAGCACTTCGGCGCCGAGCAGTTGCTTCGCCTCCTCCACCGCCGGGTCGCGGTGCCGCTTGAGCCTGCGCTTGGTGTCGGTGCCGCGCACCTCCTCGCGCCAACCCACATCCGTGAACCCGTCGGGGAACTGTTGGAGAAACATCTGGATCTGCTCCTCCAGGCTCACCATGCGGCGGCCGCTGCGCCGGGCCTCCTTGCGGGCCTGACGGCTCTCGGCGGCGATCCGCGCCTCCTGTCGGAGCTGTCGGGCGAGACCCCCCTCATCCACCTGTTGGTTCCCGGTGGGCTGCAGCAGGTGCAGATACCCCCGCTTGAAGATCCGCACCTCTCCGTCCTCGAACTGATAGGCGCGCTTGTCCTCGCGGGACCAGGCGAGCACGGCTGCGCCCCACTCGGGGCGGTTGGCGTGACGTACGACCGCGTCCTCGTCGGGAATGACCCGGGGCGCGTCGGGCATGGTGGCATCGGTGGCCATGGGAGGTCCTCCTGGTTGGTGTCCGCCTCGGAGGCGGGGCACATTGGATTCTATTGCTTTTGGAGGGGATTTGTCGCGGGCCGTCGCGAAGATCGCGCTTTGCCCAGTTTATCATCTGATCGCGCGTAGTTGAAACCAAGGAATCGTAGCTTCTCAATAACCCCGGGCAGATGTAACGCCCGGGGTTATTGAGAAGCTACCAAGGAATCTAGTTCGCGCGGAACCGGTACGTCTTGAGGTCTCCCTGGACGTAGACGAGCAGCTCGCCTCTGCCCTCCACCTCGACCTGCCGGCGGTTGCCCTCGCTCAGCTCACGCGCAATCTCGATCGCGCGATCACGGTTCTTGAACTCCTGGATGTCGTTGAGCATGCTGACCTGATACATGCAACTCCTTTCAAAAGCGGGTTCGCTCGCCGATCCGACGCGACCATTCACGTCTGGCCGGCACCCCCGATCCCGTCTCCTTCCCACGTCGTCTCGTCGGGGGACCGCCGGCTCGGACCTCGTCCGGCCGCTCGGCCGCCACCGACTCGTTCGCTCCCAAAAGGCTCATAATTCGCTCCTAGGACGAACTTTTTTAGTATATATGCTATCCGGAAAATGACAAGGGAATTTGGCCTTTTTCTTGCAGTTTATCGCGTCCTGCAAATGATCGATTCTGCCTAACGACTTGAATATATGCATATAATGAGCGATGTTTTCTTTGGGTCTCAGACGTGCCGTCGATCTCCGCTCATCTATCCCCTTTTACCCCACTGGCGAGCTAGTCAGGCCGGTGCGTTTGCGCAAGTTCATGGTATCGAAACGAAAAATTATCCATGGGGTGTCGGCGGCCCTGGATCTGATCCCATGGTAGTCTTGAGATCCGCCTGACGCGATGGCTCGGCCTTGACAGCGACGGGCGCTGAGGGCTTTTTGTGGGGCATGGACGAAGCGCGCTCAGCGCCCACCGTGGATCTACAGCGAAGGATCCGGGTGGGGGACGTTCCCCTGAAGGTGTCGGGCCCCGGCTGGCCCGAGGCGCGGTCCGAGGAGCGGATCCTGCTCTGGTGGGGGCTCACGACCTCGGCGCTGGCGCTGGCCGAGGAGCTCGTCGCACGGGATCTCAGTGGGCACCGGGTGTTGGAGCTGGGCTGTGGGCTGGGGCTCGCCGGGATCGCCGCGGGCCGGGCCGGGGCTGAGCTTACCCTCTCGGATCTGTCCGAAGACGCGCTGGCCTACGCCGAAGCCAACGCGGCGGCCAACGGGCTGCCTCCCGAGCGCTGCGCCACCCTGACCCTGGACTGGGAGTCGCCCCCGGCCAAAATGCAGGGCGGCTACGAGCTCGTGATCGGCTCGGAGCTGCTGTACGACTACGCCTCCCACGGCCCGCTGCTGCGCCTGCTGCCCAGGCTGCTGGCCCCTGGCGGGCGGGTGATGCTCGCGGACCGCCCGCGGCTCGTGGTGGAGCGATTCCTGGGACGTCTGCGGGATCGCGGGTTTCGAGGCTCGGTGACGCGGCGCCGGCTGGCCTTGCCCGACGCAACCGAGCGAGCGCCTCAAAAGGTGGCCCTGTGGGACTGGGCGCCCGACACCCTGGGGGGATCCGCACCCCCGTCCCTACCCTAGCAGCGTTCGGGAGAAATCCGGACCGAGCCTCGCGGAGCGATTTTTCCCGAACGCTGCTAGACGCCACCTCTGGCCAGACCCCAGTGGGGTGGCGTAGCGTGGGCGGGTGCTGGCGGAGCGCTTGCCCCGGTGAGCCTCGGTGCGCATGTTGCATCCCGGACGCCGGACGCCGGACGCCGGACGCCGGACGCCGGACGCCGGACGCCGGTCACCGGTCACCCTATCGAGCGACACCGACGCCGAACCCACAGCAAAGAGGTGCATCATGGGCGCAAAGAAGAAGAAGGGCAAGGGACGGAGCTGGTTGGCCGACCGGCAACGGAGCGCAGGGAACGGCCCCCCGGTGGCCCCCGGGCAGGTGTCTGCCGCCTCGGACCGGACCTTCCAGGAGCTGGTGCTGCGCTCCCCCGAGCCCGTGCTGGTGGACTTCTGGGCCGAGTGGTGCGGGCCCTGCAAGCAGGTGGGGCCCGTAGTGGAGGAGCTGGCCCGGGACTTCGCGGGGCGGGCCCGCATGGTCAAGGTGGACGTGGACAAGAACCCGAAGGTCTCCTCGAAGTTCTCCATCCGCTCCATCCCCACCCTGATGGTCTTCAAGGACGGCGAGCCCCAGCAGACCCTCGTGGGCGCCCAGGGCAAGCGGGATCTCACTGCGGCGGTAGAAGCTGCGCTGGGGTAGACGGCTGGACCGCCCCACGCGACCGCGTGTGGACTGACAAACGGGACTGACGGGCATTCATCGAGCCGGGGGGGAGGCCGGTGAGGTGGACCGGGCTCAGGCCCCGGTCACGAATAAGGTGTTCAGTTCAGGGCGCCGAGGCGCCCGGCTGGCAAGGCGCGAAGAGGGCGAATATTGCGGGATATTTAACCGATGAGCAACGCAGCCA
>CAYFWA010000800.1:0-3558 GCA_964346625.1 uncultured Myxococcales bacterium | reverse complement strand
TCTGAAATAGTGCTGTGATCTTCTTCGACCCGCGTCGGCGCGGGCCCTGGAGACGAACATGAAGATCGAAATCCCGCTGACCAACGCGATCCGGCTCAATACATCCAACGCGACTGTGTTCTATTTCCACACGCGTGACGTGGATCCGAACAACGCGCAGCTGGTAGTGCCAGAGGTGGGCCCACGGCTCCACCTGCGCAGGAAGACTGACCAGGACAAGTACCCGGAAGTAGACGAGGCTACTCCGTACGGGGAAGGGACGTCAGCGTTAGAGTCGTTCTTGTTCGGTCAAGACTTGGGCGAGCCCAACTTCGCCTCGACCGCGGACCGTGACTACCCAACGCTCCACTGGAAAGTGGGTGCCATCCAGGACGCGTTCAGGCTGTCGCTCTTCTTCCGGCCGGACAGAGTGGCGACCGTCGTGGATCCTGAGCTGATCGCGGGGATCCCAGGCCGATTCGGGCTGTACCAGCTCAACGACACCCTGGTGCTCCGGCTCTTCAGCGGTGGGGTCTGGCACGAGAGCACGGCCGACTACTTGCTCGAGAAGGAGGCCTGGCACCTCCTCGAGGTCCAGTGGAGCGCCAACGTGAACGGTGGGGTGCCCATGTGGTACCTGAACGGCCAGCGGACCGACTCCATCGGCCCGGGCCTCACCGCGGAGCTCGATCCCACGGGGGACCGGTTCGATCTGGCCCACGACTCCCGGGACGTGGCGAACCCGTTCTGGAAGGGCGCCATCCGCGAGTTGGAGCTGGCGAACGCGCTGATCTGGGATACCGACACCTCCACCACGGACACCCGGTTCTACACGCGGGCCATGCAGCTATTCGGGCTGGCCACCCCCACCACGCCCACGCCGGTTTTCTCCCGGCCTTCGATTGCCTGGATCCGCGTGGGCGGTGTGCTGCACAAGGTCTCCTGGCACCACCCCCGAGCCACGGCGCTGGGCACGGTGATCGAGGAGGAGCGTGAGAACCTGTTCCCCGATTCTGGTAACCCGGTAGTGCCGGCTACCATCAGCGTGCCCGCACCGGGTCGCTACACCTTCTGGTTCGAGCAGCGCAGCGAGGAGGGCCAGACCCCTGCTACCGTCGAGGTCACCGTTGACGGGAGCCCGACTGTTGTCGAGGAGGGCGAGCCCGCGGTCCTCGAGGTGGTGAGCGATCTGAACATCCAGTTCGAGAAACTGCCCACTACGAACGTGGGGACCATCACCCATGTTCAGCTAGAGCAGGGGGTCGGTCCGACCACCCCCATCGTGACCACCACGACTGGGAGCTTCACGCGGGCGGTGGAGACCCTGGCCTACCCGCTCACGGCATCCGACCTGGACCAAGAGCAAGGTCGGCTGGGCCTGGAGATGACCCCCCAGCTCACCGGGGTGCGGGCCGAGGTGGGGGACCAGGCCCTGGCGGGCGACATCCTGGCCATGTCCCTCACGCGGGAGGAGATCGCCAGCGTGGACGGCTCGGACGACGTGGCGACCCTGCCCGGCGCCGGCCTCTGGACGGCTGGGGAGACGCGCCGGTTCCACGTGGAGTGGCAGCCGGGTACGCGCCTGCTGGTGGAGGACACCCTCGGGCTGGTGGCCGGGGCCGATTACTCCGGGAGCTGGCCCGAGCAGAGCGGCTGGCTGTACCTCGGCGGCGGCAGCGGAGGGATCCCGCTCCGAGCGAACGCATTCTTCCGGGGCTTCGTGCTGGACGACCAGGTCACGCGCTTCCACGCGGACCTGCACCGGTTCATGGTGCGCCAGTTCGGCGTAGGCGGGTTTTCCGAGGCCGAGGGCTCGATCTTCCGCCGATGGCGGAGGGTGGAGGGCGACGGGCTGGCGCTGCAGCAGCGGTTGGGCGACGAGCTCAATGACCAGGCCTTTGCCGACACGGTGGGCGTGCTGCTCGAGGAGTGGGAGCGCGCGCTGGGGCTGCCCACGCCGGTAGGCGCGACTCGCGAGGAGCGGCAGCGGCTCCTCGCTGACCTGTTCAAGGCGCTGGGGGCCACGGACGCGGAGCTGGAGGAGCGCGTGGCCTACCTGACCGGGGCCGCAGCCGTGGTCGAGCGGCACCTCGGGGACGTGGGGCCGGACCTGCGGGAGATGTACGAGTACTACATCAAGATCCCGGAGTCCATGTTTCGGGACTCGGTCCTGGGCCTTCTCCGATACCTGGTGGAGCGACAGGAGCCGGCCCAAACATTCGGATGGCCGGTCGTGCGGACCGAGTTCGTGACCTCGTCGGAGCGCTACGGGAGCGTGGTGCTGGGACCGGATGACCAGCCGACCTTTGACGAGCTGTCTTCGCTGACGATTAGGGATTGCGTGGGATTGCCGAGCAACTACCATCTCACTCCGCAAGGGACCTGGTTGCCGACGAACGATACGACGAATAGAACCGACTCTTGGCAGGATTCCTATCCGGACGTACCTCTGCCGTCAGTTCTATTCCCGCTTGCCGAACAAGCGGTCCCTCTGCGTGACAAAATTCATGGGCTTTTATTCCTTAGTCAAGCGGGTGATCCTGCAATATATGTGTCCTGTAATGGCCTTTCCATCGCAGATCGCTACTTGGACTCAGAAACCTCATCCGTGAAGCTCAACATCCGCCGCGGTGTCGAGCTCCGCGATCCCACCACGGATCGGTTCTGCGCCAACACGAATACAGAGGTGTTCCACCTGGGGAGCAACCGCTCCGGGGCGTTCCTGGTGATCTTCCGGTTGGCGGCGCTGCCTACCGTAGATCGAGTGTACCTGTTCCGGACCGTATATGGGCCGGGCCCTGCTCCGTACGACTGGTACTACGGTCTCTTCGTGGATCCGGATGGCCGACTCGGAGCAGAGCACAAGGCCGGTGCTTCCGAGGCGACGGTGCTCGTGGATCCGCCGCGAATCGTACCCGGAGAATGGGTGTGTGCGCTGGTGGTGATCGACCAGGCGTCGGACGCGGCCCGGAGGCTGCAAATCTATGCGTCTCACGGCGTGTCGCCGGAGGCGGCGTTGAGCGTGTCGGGCACGGCGCCGATCGAGACGACGTTCTGTCTGGGTGTGGACGAGCTGAGCGAGGGGGGGACAAAGCAGTCTGCCGCAGTGCACCTGGCCTACTTCGCCGGGTGGGTGGGGCCCCACGCGGCGAACATGGACTTGGATGTGGTGGAGCAGATCTGGCGCCCCCTGAATCCGGCTTACGGATTGGAATTCGAGCGGAGCGACGGAAGTGTCGTGGATCCGCCGGTGCCGGTGGAGTGGCCGGTGGGGCAAACTCCCGACGGCGTGGACATCGGCCGGCTGGCCTACCGAGTGGTGGAGGATCAGTTCCCCTACGCGGCGCTAGGGTCGCGGTTCGATGGAGACGGTCTCCGGCAGGACTCGCGCGGCTATGGCTGCAACCCGCCGCTCGAGAACCTCGCACCTTTCAGCGATGACCAGTATGCCACTGCGTGGCTCACGACGAGCGGGGTATACCCATCGACACATGGCGCCGGGATATCACCCGAGGGCCTGCTCGGAGCGGCACGGTTCCGCGTTGAAGCTCCCCTGCCCGGGATGGTTTACACGCAGGT
>CAYFWA010000799.1:1535-3576 GCA_964346625.1 uncultured Myxococcales bacterium | reverse complement strand
GCGATGCCGAAAAAGCGACTACCTTTAGACTGTTGCCAACAGCGCAACTGGCTCTGCAGGGGCATAAACCGCCCCTCGAGGCTGAGGATAGGCGCGCCGACGGGGGCGAGGTGGCGAGCCCGCGCTCACGGATCGACGCTGCGGCGGGGCGGGCCGAGCGGGCCGGGAAGACCGGGCAGACCGGGCAGACCGAGAAGACCGGGCAGACCGGGCAGACCGGGCCGCCGGGGGGCGCCCGTGTCCTCCGGGCAGCCGCCAGAGCTCCACCCGGCGGTTGCGCCAGCGGTTCGTGGCGCTGTCGTCCTCAGCGAGCGGCTGCCGGCTGCCCGCCGACCAGACCCCGCCCACGGTGACCCCACGCTCCCGCAGCGCGTCGGCCACCGCCCGCGCCCGCGCCAGGGCCCGCCGGTGCGCCGTGGCGCGCCGCGCCGGCGCCCGGTACGTCCCGGCCCGGTACGTCCCAGGGGGGGACGCTGGCCCAGGACCGTCGTGACCCACCAGCAACGCCGCGCCCCCCCGCCGCGCCAGAAAGCGCGCCACCCGGCCGAGATCTCTCAGGCCGCGGTTGTCCAGCCGCAGGCTCTCACCGCGGAACCGGAAGCTTACCGACAATCGCCGGGCGTGCCGCAGCGCGGGCCGGCTCGCGGTGCCCCGCGTTCCGGCGGCCGAGCGGAGATGTCCGATCCGTTCGCCACCCCACGAGCGCCCGATCTCGCGGACCCGCTGCGGAATGAACCCGAAGCGCTCCACCAGGGCCTGCCCCGCCTCGGACAGCGAAAACTGCACGAACCGCTGCACGAGGGCGTTCTTCGGCCGCTTGGCCGAGTAGAGATACAGCCGCCGCGACAGCGGGTAATCCTCGGTGGCGATGGTGTCCGGCTCCGGGACCACCGGCGGCCCCCCTGGCGCCCGGATCGCCACCGCCCGGTTGCCCTGCACCTGGGGCAGCGGCACAAAGCCGATGCCCTGAGGATCCCCGGCCACCGCCGCGGAAAGCCGCGCGTTGGACTCGTAGCGGCGCGCGTCCGGCGCCAACCGCCGGCCCCGCAGCACCAGGCGCGTAAAGAGCTGGAAGGTCCCCGAGCGGTGGTTGCGCCCGTAGACCCGGATCGGCCCGGCCCGCCCCCCGAGCCGCTCCCAGTCGTCGATCCGCCCCGTGAACACCGCCGCCACCTCTCGCGGGGTGAGCGCGACCACCCCACTGTCCCGCGACGGATGCATGATCACGGCCACCCCGTCCACCCCGAGGATGTGCTCGCAGTCCGGGTGCTTCATGTCGCCGAGCCGGTGGAGCACCTCGGCCTCGCCGGGGCGGATCCGCCGGGAGGCGAGCCCCACGTCCGCCAGCCCGGCCCGCAGGTCGATGAAGGCGGTGGAGCTGCCGTGCCCATGGATGGCGATGGCCACGCGCTCCCCGTCGCGCCGCCCCACCACCCGCCACTCCCCCCGGTGCGCGCTCTGCTCGATGGTGACCTCATTCGCGGATAGGCGATCCCGCAAGAACGCCTCCGCCAGCGCCGGCGCCAGACGCGCGCCGATGGTGTTGGAGCCGTGGAGCCGCAGGATCACCTTCGGCAGCGACCGCGGCGCCCGCCGCGGCTCCGCGGCCGACGGCGAGGTCGCCCCCCGCCAGGTGGGGTCCATAAGGTGGATCACGCCCGCCGTGGTGGCGGCGATGGTCAAGCCCGCCAGCAGCGGCAACATCCACCAGGCGCGGTTCCACCAGGCTGTGACCGTTTGAATCATGTGCGTGGCTCCCGTCGGTCTCATTTCCGGAGACCGTGGCAGCCGAATGTGATCCTCGTGTTTGAAACGGGTTCTTTTCCCGAGCCCCCCTGCCCCCGTCGGTTCTCCCTACCTCCCTGCCCCCGGTCGGCCTCCCTGCTCCCCGGTCGGCCTCCCTGCTCCCCGGTCGGCCTCCCTGCTCCCCGGTCGGCCTCCCTGCTCCCTGGTCAGCCTCCCTGCTCCCTGGTCAGCCTCCCTGCTCCCCCGACTCCCCGGTCAGCCCCCCTGCCGCTGCAGCCAGCAGAAATCCTCGGGC
>CAYFWA010000799.1:0-1435 GCA_964346625.1 uncultured Myxococcales bacterium | reverse complement strand
CCCCCGACTCCCCGGTCAGCCCCCCTGCCGCTGCAGCCAGCAGAAATCCTCGGGCTGGGCCAGCCGCTCGTGCAGGCCGCCCCCGAGGCAGATGGAGTACCACGCACAGCGGGCGCAGGGTCCCTCGCGCCGCACCGCGTGGCTGCGAAAGTCCTGGAACCGCTGGTACCAGATCTCGGAAAACCGCGTCTGCAGCGCCGAGCCCTGGATCCAGGAGCGCGGCAGCGACGGGCAGGCGCTCACCCCGCCGTCGCACAGGATGGAGCCCACCACCAGGCCCGCCGAGCACTGGTTGTGGCGCGGCCGCACCGCGTCCTCGCGGTCCGGGCCCAGGAATCCGCCGCAGGAAAAGCTCACGTCGTCGGGCAGCCCCAGCCGCTGCTGGGCGGCCCGCCGCCCCTCGATGAAGTCCAGCAGCCGGCGCACCTGGGGCGGCTCCAGCCAGAACTCGGCGTCCGCCGCCCCGGCCAGCCGCCCCATGCGATCCACCGTGATGCAGCGCCACAGGTTCGCCCCGGCCCGCTTGACCGCCTGCTCGATGTCCCGGAGCTGCCCCAGGTTGGCCGGCCGCACGCAGGTGATGGCCTCCACCACCTCCATGCCCCCGATGGCCGCGCAGGCGATGCCCCGCAGGGCCCGGTGGAAGGTGCCCGGCCCCCGCACCGCGTCGTGAGTGTCGGCCAGCCCGTCCACGCTGATGGACACCGTCTGCATCCCCGCCTCCCGCAGCCGGGCCACGGCCTCGGTGTCCAGCAGCGTGCCGTTGGTCACGATGCACGAGCGCAGCCCCAGCGCCGTCATGTGCGCCACCACCTCGTAGAGGTCCTTGCGCAAAAGCGGCTCGCCGCCCGTGATGGACACGAAGATCCGGCTCGTGTCGAAGTCCTCGGCGATGGTGTCCAGGATGCCCTTCACCTGCTCGGTGCTCAGCTCCGACACCGGCGTGTCGGCCTCGCAGCTCGAGCCGCAGTGGACGCAGCGCAGGTTGCACCGCAGGGTGCTCTCCCAGAACAGATACGTCAGGTCCGGCTCGCGCATGAGCCGCTCGCGCTCGGCCGCCTCCCGGCGCAGCGCCACCAGGTGCGGGAAGTCCCGCAGCCGCGCCCGCGGCTGTCGCCAACGCCGGCGCCCGCGCCGCCGCCGGCGCTGCCGGGGATTCTCGGGCGCGCCCCCCGCGACCGCCCGACGTCGCCCCGAGGAGTCGGAGGCGCCGGCGGAGCCGGAATCGGAGGCGGAGGCGGAGGCGGAAGATGAGCCGGAACGCTTACGATGCATGGGCTGTCGTCGGGGGCTCGCGTGGCCCGGGCGGTGTGAGAGGAAACTCAGGGACGGGCTCTCTGTGCGCTGCGCTGGCGGGGACCGGGCTCTCCCGCGCGATACGCGGGCAGGGACCCGGCTCCCGCGCGCTTGACCGAGCCCCTGCGCAGGGCTAAGG
>CAYFWA010000798.1:0-3577 GCA_964346625.1 uncultured Myxococcales bacterium | reverse complement strand
CCCGCCTGGCTGCTTCCGGCGTAACCGCCTCGTCTTCCTCACGCTCCTCGTGAACCACCAGGCCCCGCTCGGCCAGCGCCGCCAGGAACCGATCGGGCTCCAGCGCCGCTTCGGGCGGCAGCACCCCCACGCTCGCGATGGCACCCTGCACGATCTTCAACGCCGCCACCGCCGCCGGCACCGCCGTCATTCGCGTGATGCGGTCCATCAGCGAGTAGGTCACCCGCTTGCGCTGCCCGGCCTTGACGCCGGTGACGTCCACGCGGGCCGCCGAGGTCTTGCGGCCCACCACCTTGCGACGCAGGTCGGTAGAAAACACGCCCCCCAGGCGGTGGATCACCCGCGCGGCGTTCTCGATGGCGATGTCATCGCGCGTGAGGCGCAGCCGCACCGCCAGCAGCTTCACCGCCTCCATGATGGCCCGCGGATAGACCGTGCCCTTGCACGTCACGTCGTCCACCACGATGGTGCGGGGCAAGGTGAGCTGCTCCGGGTGACCGGTGTGGGCCACCACCATCCGCGGCAGGGGATAGGGGAACGACACCGTCTCGGGCTCCGACAGCGCGCCCACGCGGATCCACTTGCCGTTGCGATAGGTGGGCACGTTGCCCGACACGCAATACAAAAGGTGCTTGATCACCGCCTGGCCCGAGGTGTCCGCGGCCGAGCCCACCCAGCGCACGTCGATGCGCTCGGTGCGGTCCAGCTCTCGCGAGGCCTTGAGGGCCAGCAGGTTGGTGATCCCCGGCGACCAGCCCACGCCGGTGAGCCAGGTGAGCCCTCGCCGGGCGGCCTTGCCGTGCAGGGCGAGCAGGCCCTCCACCGGGGTGGAGTCGTCGCACACGTCCACCCCACAGACCCCGGCGTCGAGCACGGCGCGAGCGATGGGCAACGCGAAGCGGTAGGCCGGCCCGATGCAGTTGATGGCCACGGCGCAGCCCTCCACGGCCTGCATTACCGTCCGCGCGCGCCCCGCGTCCATCCCGTGAAACGAAACCCGCGGGCCGAAGCGGCCCGCCACCCTTCGGCCGGCCTCCTCCCGCAGGTCCGCGATGACCACCGAGGCGTCGGAGCGCTCGAGCAGATGGGTCACCACGGTCCGGCCGATTTCCCCGGCGCCGCCGAGCACCGCGATGCGCACTACTCGAGCTCCTTGGACTTGTCCCAGGTCAGCAGTCCGTCCACCAGCTTCCCCTTTTCGTTGATGCGCCCGGTGCGCTCGTAGGTGCTGTAGACCCCGTCACAGTCCAGGTCCCCGTGGACGCGGATGGTAAAACCCGCCTCCTTGCCCTTGCCCTGCGACAGGATCTGGTACTGGTAGCGAAACTTCTCCCCGATGGAAAAGCCGAGCGTATCGAAGCCGCCGGACCACAGCTTGGGGTCCGGGGCGTGGGGGCGCTTGCCACAGGGAATGTGGGGCGGCGTGGGTCCGGCCGAAGGAAAGCGGTAGCCTTCCTTTTCCTTGGCCTGGCGGTAGTGCCGCGCGAGGGCCTGATAGAGTCGCTCCACGTTGTCGTTGACCTCCATGGTCCACAGCATGGCGTTGTACTCCCGGCGCTTTTTCATCTTGGGGCACGCCGCCAGCGCCAGGGCGGCCACCGCCAGCCCGACCCCCGCGGCCACCACGGCCGTCCCGGTGCCGAGCCTGACAGCCTCCTTAGAAGTGGGCCCCTTTGCCTTGCCCAGTCCCCGGCTGCGAGGGGACCCTGGATCACGCATCGCGCATTGCCTCCTTGCGGTCTTCGGGAGGTCGGTCCACCCGGACCCGTCGTCTGGGCGCAGCGCCGACCCGCCGAGACAATATCAAACTGGGACCCATCGGTAAAACAAATAAATATCAGCCCATTACAGAAGATCTGGCGGATGCCCCCTCGGTGCGCTTGAAGATCGCCGTGCCCTTAGTCTATATTCGCCGCACACTGTAGCAATTCCGCGTTCGAGCTCCCTGGGACTCGAGCGAACGTACGTGCGCTTTCCCGAAAGCTTCTGCCGAGAGATTCCGTCACTGAGGAGAACCCATGAGCGAAGACATCCAGGCGATGCAGATTGGCGACAAGCTCCGTAACCGCCGCGAGGCGCAGGGATTGACCAGTATCGAGCTGGCCAAGCGCTGCGACCTGAGCGAGGCACGGCTCATGGCCATCGAGCAGGGCTTCTCCATGCCCACCATTTCCACCCTGCTGCGCATCGCGCGGGAGCTCGACGTGGGCGTGGGCTACTTCTTTCAGGACGCCGACGTCAAAAAGCCCGTGGAGGTGGTGCGCGGCACCGAGCGCATCAAGGTGGCCCAGGAGAAAAAGGAGGGCCTCGAGCAAGAGGGGCTCTACTACGACTACGAGGCGCTGGTGGTCAACTACCCCGCCGCCCGGATGAAGCCCTTCCACATCGAGATCTCCACCGGGGATCACTCGCACCTGGCGGCCGCGGAGCATCGCGGCCAGGAGTTCATCTTCGTGCTCGATGGGGAGGTGGAGTGGCGCTCGGACGAAGAGTCGCATCGGCTCACCGCGGGGGACTCCATCTATTTCAACAGCGAGATCCCGCACAAGATCATCGGCCAGGGGGACTCCAAGCCCCGGGTCCTGGCCGTGATCTACGAGCCCAACGACGACTGATCCGCCGCCGGATCCCCTCTTTTCCCCTTGGAAACGACCCCCACAGGGAACCCTGCCACGCCGTCGGTGGAGCCGGTGATCCCCGCGCGACGCCTCGCCGAAGGCGTCCGCGCGAGGGCGCGCGGGCCGGGGGACGCCCGCAAAGCCACACGCCCGCGGGCCCGACGCCGCAACGCTCCTGCCCGCGCCCGGCGCGAGGTTCGACGCTTTGGTCCGCTCGCCGGCCTGCTGACGGGGCTGTTATGCGGCCCGGGAGGATGCAACGGCGTGGATCGCGGGCCGTCGCGGCCCCAACCCCCGGCGGGAAAAGCCCCGGTCACTGCTGGCGAGCTCGTGCAGCTTCGGCTGGCGGTAGAGGGGTTCGACTCCGTGTTCGACGGCCGCGCCGAGGAGCAGGATCTGCTGCCCTATCTGGTCCACGCCTGGGCCACGTTCTATCACCGCGAGGATCCGGCCCCCACCGCCCGGGCGCGCTACGCCTTCACCGAGCGGCTGTGTCGGGCCCGGCTGCCCGCGCTCGGCAAGCAGCGGGATCTGTTCACCTGCATGGACGCGCTGCGATATCGGCTGCTCGCGGATCTGGTCCAGATCACCGATACGTACCTGCGCGCGGGTAAGCCCGATCGCGTGGGCGAGATCCGGCTCGCGCAGCTTCGCGACGAGCTCGCCGAGCGCCGCGATCGGTTCGCCCTGGCCCGCGCGGCGCGCCGCGCGCGGCGCAAGGCCCGCCACTGGGTGAAGGTGCCCGCCGATCGCTGTCGGCTGACCCAGCCCCGGGCACCGGTGGTGACCCTTACCCCGCGGCGGCTCACCCTCAACGGAATCCCCATGCTCTCGGCGGCCCCCCTGCCGCGCGGCGCGGCGCGCCGGGCGCCGGGCAAAAAGACCCCGCGCACCCCGACCCCACACGCCATGGAGCCAGCGGCCCGCGCCATGGAGCCAGCGGCCCGCGCCATGGAGCC
>CAYFWA010000797.1:0-3581 GCA_964346625.1 uncultured Myxococcales bacterium | reverse complement strand
GGCGAGGTCCTGCCCAAACGCGCCCGGGTCGTAGGCCGCCAGCACCAAAACGGGCCGCTCCACCCGCTCCACCCGCTTCCGCTCCACCCGCTCCGCCCGCTGCCGCTGCCGCTCCCGCTCCGCTCGCTCTCGCTCCCACTCCGCTCGGTGCCGCTCCGCTCGTGTCGGTCTCGGTCATCATGGGCTTCTCCCTCCTTCGCGGTCTCGGGAGCTCAACAGCTCCCTAGCGCCCTACCCTGCCCGTTTCGGGCCCGGCGCGCCAGGGGTTTTGCACCCGTTCCCCGCGAATCCCCGCCCGCTCGCTCCCTGCTCCGGCCCTGCTCCGGCCCTGCTCCGGCCCTGCTCCGGCCCTGCTCCGGTCCTGCTCCGGTCCTGCTCCGGCCCAGCGGTGCCCCATCTTCCCCCTGCGCTCTCCCGCGTCTTCCCCTCCGCCCTCTTCCACCTCCCCCTCCCGGCCCGGATTCCCAGGGAAAATCCCCCTTGACACCGCCCCTCCGACAGATTAACTACTTGCTCCGCGCCGCGCCCTCGGGCGGAACGTGATCCGGCTTAGCTCAGTCGGTAGAGCAGGTGGCTGTTAACCACCGGGTCGGCGGTTCGAGTCCGTCAGCCGGAGCCATTCATTCGGCCCCACCAACTCGGTGGGGCCTTTTTTTCAACAGCAGCCCCGGTCGCCTTCGGCCGGGGCTTCGTCGTACAAGGGCGGGACTACAAAGGACTTTCCGCCCGCGCCCGCAACGGCGAGGCTCCCGGCGACGGTGGGGCAGAGAACTCGTCGGGGCTCCCCGGTATCGCTCTTGGGCCCGATCCGGCTCTCTGGATCGGAGAGCGGGGAGAGAGCACGGGGCCGCGTTCAACAGCGCGGGCGTGGCGAGAGCGGCCGTTCAACAGCGGCCTGCGCCGGGCCGGATCTTCATCGCCGTCGATCTCGCTTCGGCAGGCGCCTGAGCGCGGCCTTCTGCTCGGCGCTGGCGACGCGCCGTGCCGCGGCCAGGTGCTTGGGCCGCTCGTAGTCCGCGAAGTCGATGATCGCACCCACGCCCGGCCTTGACAATAACGAGGTATTAGATCGATTATAGTGCCCGCAATAGGGGCGCCTCGGCTGGCTGCCCTCGAACAGCGAGGAATAGAAGATGGCCTCGACCGATTTCCCCAGCCTGCTGAAGGCGCTGCGGCAGATGCGCGAGCTTACGCAGGAACAGCTCGCCCGTGAGATCGGTGTCTCGTTCAGCACGGTCAACGTGTGGGAGAACGGACGCCGGCACCCGCAGCCGTTTCTGGCTAACAAGATAGAAGAGCTCGCCCGCGCGGCTGGTCTCGACCCTGAGGAGTTCAAAGATGCCGACGATCAGTGAGAAGAACGCCGAGACCCTGATCCAGGAGCATCTGCGCGAGCAAGGCTGGCCGCTCACGGACTTCTCTGTCGTCACGAAGGGGCTCAAGGACGGGCTCGAAGGTCTGGAAGCCGACTACGCGATCCTCCGGGACGGGCACCCGGCAGCGCTTATCGAGGCGAAGCGACCGGGCAAGGACCTTTGGGCGGCGCTTGAGCAGGCGCGTGGCTACGCGCGGACCTATCGCGAGACCACCGGCGAGGCCGACTTCGACACCGACGGCGACCTCGACCACATGGTCTCCCTTTGGCCCTACACCTGGCGGCATGAACGGAACGGCGGCGTCCGCGCGATCCTCAAGGACGACAAGCTCAAGAAGTTCGCGAGCGAGCGCTCCTGGTGGGCCGACATCGACCAGATCCGCGCGAACAACTACAACCTCACCGCCGGCCGCTACTGTCCTCACAAGGCGAAGCCTGTTGAGCACGAGCCTCCGCAGGTTCTGATCAACCGGCTTCTGGAACTGGAGGACGAGATCAAGATCGACCTGGAGGATCTGCTGGCCATGGTCGGCGGCGCGGAGGCCCCGGCATGAGCAAGAGCCTCCCCGCATTCGACCCCGAGCTCGTCGAGGAACTCGCCGACGTTGCTCGCGAGTATGGCCCCTCGACCACGACGCGCTTCTGGATCGAGTCTACGACGAATATCCCCGATTTGCCCGCAAGAGCGTCCGAGGGCGCGGAGCGTCCAAGGGCGCGAACTCCAAGAAGAGAAGGAGGCGGCGATGATAGAGAATGACGCCAAGCGGCGCCTCCTCCAGGAGCTCCTGGAGCGAGTCCAGAAGAAGGGGGCCTACCCGGAGGTGCAGCCCTTCCGCCTGGCTCACGAAGCGGATCGAGGCACGATCGACGAGATGGTCCAGGAGCGTCTCATCGACGCGGACATGGGCCGCTACATACTGACGCTCGATGGACTTCGCGCATGCGGATCGGCCGAAGCGCTCGCCGAGGTAAAAGCAGCTGCCGATCTGATCCCCCACCTCCAAGATGCATACCGACGCGATCCTGGAACACAGGTGCAGTCGGCGGAGCTGGCGGCCGCGTCCAACAAGGAGGAGGCCGAAGTACAACGTGGCTTCACATTGCTGCGCAACCTCCCCATCTGGGGATCATCCGGTCGCGATCAGACGACGGGCCTCGTCAACCAGGGTCAGCTCTCCGAGGGAGTCCTTGATGTCTCAGCGAGCGATGTCGCGCCGCCCGACGCGGATGAGCTCACCGACGTCACCGCCGAGAAGCCGGAACGAATGGTCACGCGCGTGGAGATCGACGGCTACCGGCCGTTCCGCGGCTTCGCGGCCGAGCCGGGAGACCTGACGGTCATCATCGGAGCGAACGCGACCGGGAAGTCGAGCCTCTTCGATTTCTTGCGCTTCGTGAGCCACGCCGCGCAGGATCCACTACCACCGGAGATCGATGAGCGCTCGGCGGGGAAGATGCTGTTCCATGGCGGGAGCCCGGAGCGGGTCGCCTTCTCGTTGACGCTCGACCTCGGGCAGAGGCTCCCCTTGCGTTACGAGGCCGAGATCCTGGGCCCCGTCGGGTCGCCCAAGGTCGCGAAAGAACGTCTGGCGACGACCAAGCCACTCCGCGACTCCGAGAAGGAACCGTTCATTTTCCTGGACTTCACAGGCGGCCGCGGTGTCGTCCGCGATCAGCAGGAACGCAGGCTGGTGCGACCGCAGTGGACCGTCAAGGCGAACGAGCTCGCCCTCCGGCGTGCGCTGGACCCGACGTTGGTCACCATCTCGCGAGTCCAGAGTCTTCTTTCAGGTTGGAGATTCTACTCCGGCTTCGACGTATCCGCTGGATCCACGGTGAGGCGCCCCGTGCCGACGGAGCCAGAGCCGATGCTCAAAGAGCATGGCGGCAACCTCAGCGCTGTCCTGATGTGGCTTAACCGGGAGCATCAAGCCGCGTGGGAAGAACTCGAGTCCCACCTACGTTCGGGCGTGCCCGGCTTCAGATCCCTCAACGTCAAACCACGCGGCGGACCGGGAACAGTCACCGGAGTATGGCGCGAAGCGGGAGTCGATGCCGAGCTGACGCTGGCCGACCTGTCGGACGGCACGTTGCGCTTCCTCTGCTGGGCAGTGCTGTGCTTGTCCCCGACGCTCCCTCCCCTGCTTTGCATCGACGAGCCCGAGCTCGGTCTCCACCCGCGCGTCCTCCCGGTACTGGCCGGCTT
>CAYFWA010000796.1:0-3582 GCA_964346625.1 uncultured Myxococcales bacterium | reverse complement strand
ACCTTATTTTGACCCGCTCCCTTAGGGTCCGCGTCCATTGCTGAGTGCTCACGCGGACGGTGGCTGTTTCACCGCCGGCAGGGTTACGCGCCGGGGCACCGCCGCGTCGTTCCCGAATCCCGCTCCCTGCTCTCGGGTTGGCGCCACGCGCCGACCAGCTGACGCCACTTCGGCCGTTGCCTGAACGCCGCACTATCCTGACGCGAATCCCGATGGAAATCCAGGAAACCTCGGAAATTCTCATCGGAACCGTCACTCCGAAGCACCTGCGCACCTGCGCCGAGCCGCGGGACCGCCGGACCTGGCTGCTGGGTTGCGCCGCTTTCGCGCCCCCACGCTCACTTCGGCGCCTCGCCCTCGCCGTACCAGGCCGCGCACCGGCGGTCGATGTCCGCGGACGCGGCCAACCACGCGGCGTCGTCCTCCGGGACTCCGGCGGCGGCCAGGTCCGCGAGCCGCTGCGCGGCCTCTTGCACGGCCTGCCGGGCGGCGGGCTCGAGGCAGGCGGGATCGGGGATCTCCAGGGCCCGGAGCTGGGGCGGGCCCACCCGCAGGTACCCGCTGGCGAGGGACAACCCTTCGAACTGGCGCCGATACTGCCGCGACGCGGCCGCGCTGTTGAGCAGCCCGGCGAGCCACCACCCTAGTCCCTCGTCCCGAAAATCTGTTCCGGTTTTCGGCGGTTCCGAGCGCCGATGGCTTCGTTGCTCCTCGGTTATGTACGCCCGGTACACGCCCTCGTCGCGCCTCGCCCTCGGCGCCCGGCCCTCGCCGAAAACCCGGCACGAACCTCCGAGACGAGGGACTAGCGCCTCGCCGGCCGGCCCCGGCTCCAATTGCAGCAGGCTGGTGGACTTCGCCGCGAGCACCCGCCCCGAATCGAAGACGCACTCGAGCCGCCGGGTCATGCCGGCCACCACCACCTTGGGTGTGACCACCTGGCGCGCCCGGCTGGGCATCTCCCGGGCGAGGGCGGTCAGCGACACCCGGGGATGAAGGTAGCTGCGGCCGAGGTAGCGCATGGGGCGCTCGCCCCACCGGATCCGGTGGGGGTCCAGGGTCCCGGTGTTCACCACGGGGACGGCGGTGTGCGGCATCGTCTCGCAGCCGTTGCCCCCCGCGCGGTGCGCCGCGCCCTGCGCAGGCTCCATCCCCGGCAAGCCGAGCCGGCCTCGTGGGCCCGGAGAGCCGGCCGCCTCGCGCTCCGGCGCGTGTTCGGCGCGAACATCTTCGGACGCCGCCAGCGCCTCGGAGGCGTCCGCCGCGTCCACCAGCAAGGGCGTCAGGCGATAGGCCTCGTTCACGGTGGCCGCGCCGTATACCGGCACCAGCTCGCCCAGGGGGCACAGTGGCACGCGCGACGTCCTGCGGTTGATGGCCGCGCCCGCCTGCTGCCGAGCGGACAGGAAGCGCGCCCAGCCCCCCGCCGCGGTCTCCTGCAGCCGCGAGGCGGGCACCCTGCCCGCCGGCTCCACGCGGCAGGACTCCAGGGTCCCGCGGGCCCGTTCGAAGGCGCAGCCCCGGCCCGCGGTGCTCCCGGCGGCGCGCGTGCCGTCGTGCGCCGCTCGCGCCGCTCGCGCCGATCGCGCTGCTCGCGACGCTCCCGAGGCTGCCCCGGGCGGGCTCCCGTGCCACCGCGCCACCAACACCAGGGGGTAGACCGCTGCCTCGAACAGCCGGACCCGGGAAAAGTCGCGCACCAGCCGCAGCTCCAGGGCGGACAGCAGCTCCCGGGTGCGTGCGGCGTAGCTCGCCGAGAGCAGCTTGTTGGGCAGGATGAGCCCGAGATAGCCCCCCTCCGCGAGCAGGGAGACCGCGCGCTCCACGAACACGCAGTACAGGTCCCAGTTGCCGCATGCCGTCTCGTAGCAGCCCGCCAGGTGGCGCCGCAGCTCCGGGGCGTTGCGGGTCATCTCCTCGGCGTCCACGAAGGGCGGGTTGCCCACCACCACGTCGAACCGCCCGCCCGGGCGGCTCTCGGGAAACGCCGCGGCGAAGTCCACCGGCTGCCAGGCGGCCGGCGCCCGCGCGGGGTGCAGCAGGCTGTTTCCCTCGGCCACCCGGGGCGACGCGATGCCCCGCTCGCAAAGCCGCTGCGCGGCGTGGGCCGCCGCCTCCGGATCCAGATCCACGCCGTGCACCGCCTCGCCCACGCGCTCACGGATCCAGCGCGGATCGCGCTGCGGCGCCCGCCGCGACATCCAGCGCTCGAGCCGCGCCGCCGCGGCCTGAAGGAACACCCCGTCGCCGCAGGCCGGATCGCAGACCCGCGGCGGATCCTCGGGGGAAAAACGCTTCTGCCGCAGGGCGACCCCGAGGGTGCGCTCCACCACCTGATCCACCACGGCCCGGGGGCTGTAGTGCGCCCCCAGGGCTCGTCGATCCCGGATCAGGGGCGCGATGGGCTGGCTCATGGCGCCAGCATCGCCCAGGATCCAGGCTCGGGGCAAGCGAGTCGCTGCGCTACGCTGCGCGCTCGGGGAGTGGGACGACGCCAGATGGAGAGGCCGCGCCGCGCCGCGGGTTCACGGATGGACCAACAGCAACGGACAATTGTGGTAAAACACCTGAATCCACACCCGAATCCACGGAGAGGAGAGAGGGAGAGCGGATCATGGAGAGCCCCACACCGACGCTTTCGAGCCTGAAGCGAGCCTCGCTCGACGACCTGGAGCGCATCTACGCCGAGGATCGTGCCCTATCGCTGCCCCGCGGCCGTTTTCGGGGGGTCTTCCTCGGCCCCGTGAGGTCCCGCGCGGCGCGGCGTCCCTGGAACCGCCTGATGTACGTCAGCGGCTTCCAGCTCCCGCGCTTCGGCGTGGACTTCGACCGCCGCCGCTGGTGGTTCCACCTCTCGTCGCTGCAGGTGGGACGCTTCGAGCCCCGCATCGCCCGCTCCCGCTGGCGCGACACCGACACCGTCGCCCTGCACTACGAGGCCTCGCGGCTCCCCGGTATCGTCAAGCGGATCCTGTACGACGAGGTCAAGCCCCTGGGGCCGGATCTGTGCCTTTGTATCGGTGGGCTGAACCGGGAGCGAGACGAGGGGGATCTGTTCTTCTTCGCCCTCACGCGGTGATCGCGCCCGCAAAGCGAGCGAAGCATCTGCGGGCCAACTCGAGCCAGGCCTGCCCCTGTCTCGATCCAGCCCGCGGCGTCGCTCAGCATCGGGGTCGGGGTCGCCCGCAGCGCCGCTCAGCGTCGGGGTCGGGGTCGCCCGTGGCGCCGCTCAGCGTCGGGGTCGGGGTCGCCCGCGGCGTCGCTCAGCGCCGGGGGCGCCGCCGCAGGGTGGGACGCCTTCGCGGCGACCGCTTCATCAGCAGGGCGTGGGCCTTGCGCAGCAGCGTCCGGAAGTCCTGGCTCCACCCCGAGCCCACCGCCACCGCCCGCACCACGCCGGCGCGGTCGAGCAGCACGAAGGCCGGGATGGGGTTGATCCAGTAGGCCCGCATGGCCTGGCCCTTCGGGTCCGCGCCCACCGTGTAGGGGATGCCGAGCTGGTCCGCCAGGGGCTCGATGCGGGACACGGGATCCTTGGCCACGGCCACGATCTTCAGGCCGTGGCGGGCGTACTGGTTGTGG
>CAYFWA010000795.1:1679-3590 GCA_964346625.1 uncultured Myxococcales bacterium | reverse complement strand
ATTGCGCCTCGGCGCCCTCGGTGCGTCGAACTTATTCTTGCGCGAGCCCTTATTCCGGGGGGGGCGGTCAGCGCCGGCCTTTCGACTCGATTTCCCTGGACCCCGTGTTGTCCCTGTACCTCGCGATTTCCCTGTAACTCGGGAGCTCTTCCGGCACGAGCGTCGGCGCTTCGGCAGCACTCGCTTCGGGTGCGGCTCCTCGTCTCGCACCGGCGGCAGCCTCTCACTACGGCGATCACTGGATCAGTGAACCGCGTAGTGAGAGCATCTGGTGTCGCCGAGCCCGCATTTCGGCCCTCGGGAGGCATTCTGGCACCCGTTATGGGCGGATTCCTGCCTTCATCGGGCCCGATACGCTCTCACTACGGCAATCACTGAATCAGTGAATCGCGTTGTGAGAGACCTGGGCGTCTTGCAACACGTTTTCGCGCGGCCACGTACGCGTGTTGGATGACACTGCTGGCCGGGGTCGTGTGTGCCACTACGGCGGTCGTCACGGCTGCAGTGGACCCCAGGACCCGATAGCCCCACCGGATTACCCTCGAGATTCGCAAGCGCGCCAACCTGCCGGGCGCCTCACCCTTCATCGACTCCGGGAAGATTTCGATGGATGTGTCCTACCAGGTCGGAGCGCGGGCGCCGGCGGGGCGTCGCGGAGTCGCGGGGCGCCGGCGGGGCGTCGCGGAGTCGCGGGGCGCCGGCGGGGCGTCGCGGAGTCGCGGGGCGCCGATTGACTTGCGGCGGCTGCCTGTGTACTGAAGATCCCCATGCTCGATCGATTGATTCTTGCGGCTCCGGCCGGGGCCACCCGGGAGCGGATGGAGGCGTTTTTTGCGTCGCGGGTGAAGCGGTTGCTGGTGCTGAAGCGGGAGGAGGCGGTGCGCGAGGGGCGCCTGGTGATCGAAGACGAGGAGGCGCGCTGGGACGGGGAGGCGCTGCTCGGGGTGCCGGCCGCGGTGGTGCTGGACTCGGGGTTCATGTGGCCTGTGCCGCGGCTGGCGCCGGACGCGCAGACCTGGGAGGCGTTTCACGATCGGTTCGACGACTACCTGCGCGACGAGCGGGAGAGCGCGTCGCTGTGGCTGAGCCTCATGGAGATCCTGTCGGATCGGCTGTGGCGCGTGATCAACCCGCAGGCGGCCTTTGCCCACGCCGCGCTCAAGCCCGCGGCGCTGGATCGGCTGCGGGCGGCCGGGGTGGCCACGGTGCCGCAGCTCGACACCAACGATCCGGACGAGGTGGCGGCGTTCGCCGAGGCGCACCCGCACCCGGGGGCGCTGCTTTCGCTGCCCGCGGGTGACCTGCCAGGGTCGGCGCGCTGGGTGGAGTGGGAGCAGCGGGAGGGGCGAGAGGGGCGAGAGGGGCGAGAGGGGCGAGAGGGGCGAGAGGCGCTGTTGGCGTCGCTGCCGCAGGAGCCGGCGTGTCTGCAGGCGCCGCTGGACCGGGAGGCGCGGCGGGTGGTGGTGGTGGACGGCGCGCCGCTGCTGGTGGACGGGGGGATGGACCTGTCGGGGCTGGCGCCGGACATGGCCGCGGCGCTGTCCACGGTGTGCCAGCGCCTCGAGCTCGGCTTCGGGGAGGTGACCTTCCGTCGGACCGCGCAGGGCTTCGCCGTGTCCGACTTCGATCCGGCGCCGGACGTGGGGGCCTGGGCGCCCGACGCGGCGGAGGTGGCGCTGGAGGGCCTGTGGCAGGCGCTGCTGGGCTCGGTGGCGGGCAAGCTGCAGCAGTTGGTGCGCGAGCGTCGTGCTCAAAGGAAGCGTGGCGGTGGGCCCGATCGCGGTGGTGGGCCCGATCGCGGTGGTGGGCCCGATCGCGGTGGTGGGCCCGATCGCGGTGGTGGGCCCGATCGCGGCGGTGGGCCCGATCGCGGTGGTGGGCCCGATCGCGGTGGTGGGCCCGATCGCGGTG
>CAYFWA010000795.1:0-1579 GCA_964346625.1 uncultured Myxococcales bacterium | reverse complement strand
GTGGTGGGCCCGATCGCGGTGGTGGGCCCGATCGCGGTGGTGGGCCCGATCGCGGTGGTGGGCCCGATCGCGGCGGTGGGCCTGGTCGCGGTGGTGATTTCGGGCACGGGGAAGGGGATGTGAGCGGGGAAGGGGAAGGGGGTGAGAGCGGGAAAGGGGGCTCGGAGGGCGCGGGATGACGGGAGGACGCGCGATGACGGAGGGCGCGCGATGACCGTCCGGCCGGTGGTGGGGCTGTTCGGGCCGGAGGACGACGCCGAGGTGGGCGCGCTCGCGGCGCGGCTGCGGGATCGGGGCGCCGAGCCCTGGGTCGTGGACCTGTCGCGGTTCCCGGGCTCGTTGCGGCTGACCTTTCGCGGGGACGAGGAGGTGCGGGTGGACGGCCGGCCGCTTTCGGACCTGGCCGCGGCCTACCTGCGCCAGAGCGGGATTTGCCTGCCGCCGCGCGCGCGCTACGGCGAGCCGGTGTCCGAGCCGGCCGCGGCCTGGCGGGCGGCGTACGCCGAGACCGCGGCGGGCATCACCCGGGAGCGGCGCGCTCACGCCCTGCGCACCGCCGCGCTGGACTGGCTTGCGGCGCGGCGGCCGGTGATCAACCCGCCGCGGGCGCAGAACCTGCATCGGCTCAAGGGGGCGCTGTATTACCGGCTGCGGCGCGCCGGGCTGGCCGTGCCCGACTCCCGGACAGGCACGGATCCCGAGGCGCTGGAGCGCTTCGCGGCGCGGGTGGGCGAGGCGGGCGGGCGCGTGGTGTCCAAGCCGCTGGCCGGGATCTACAAGACCCGGCTGACAGACAGCGATCTGCACCGGGGGCACCCCTGGGCGCGGCGTCCCATGCTCTACCAGCGCCTGGTGGTCGGCGACACGGTGCGCTGCTACGTGGTGGACGGGCGGCTGCTCACCGCCGCCCGCATCGTGCATCAGGGCTCGGTGGAGTCCGGCACGGTGGACTCCTCTCAGACCCAGACCGGCATCGAGGTGATCGAGCCGGAGGCCGTGCCCGACGAGGCGCGCGGGTTGGCCGAGGGGACCGCGGCGGCCCTGGATCTGCCCTTCTGCGGCATGGACCTCATGCAGGAGGCGGCCAGCGGGGCCTGGTGGGTCATCGACTGCAACCTCTCGCCCATGTTCGTGAGCTACGGCCGCCTGAGCCGGGTGGACGTGGCCGGGCACCTGGCGGACCTGCTGCTTGCGCGGGCGGGCGTGCGGCTCGAGGGGCGGCGGGCCGCCGTGCTGGATCTGGTGGGTGAGGCCAAGTCGCTGCTCGGCTCCGATCCGGAGGTCCGGGCGGCCCTGGCGGGGCGCGCCCTGGCGGGGCGCGCCCCCGCGCGGGGCGGGAAGGCGCCCATCACGGTGGGGATCTTCGGCCGGCGCCAGGACCCGCAGGTGCGGGCGCTTCTGGAGGCGGTGCGGGCGCGGGGCGATCGCGCGGCCGTGGTGGACTTCCAGGGCTTTCCCCGATTGAGCCGGGCCACCGCCTCGAGCGAAACGGATGGAGGCGAGGCGGGTGGTGGCGAAACGGATGGAGGCGAGGCGGGTGGTGGCGAAACGGATGGAGGCGAGACGGGAGGGGGCGAGG
>CAYFWA010000794.1:0-3592 GCA_964346625.1 uncultured Myxococcales bacterium | reverse complement strand
ACGCACTTGAGCGATATTGTGCCCGGGCGAAGCCGTTTGGCCCTTGGCGAGGCGCGCGGGGGCCGCCGCAGGGGGCGGGGGGCCGGCGGGGCGCGCGGCGAAGGCCACAGCGCAAATGGCTGGTTTCTTCACCACCGGTGGTTCCTCCGCCGGTCTGCCGGACCCGTAGGGCCCACCTTGTTCCCTGGTTCTCGGCCGCCTGCGTTTTGTTTCGTCGAAGCGAAGCTGAGGTTGGATCGGGTTCCCCAAGAGGTCTGGAATCGTCGGGCCCACCGGTGAACGCCCCTGGAGGGCCCACCGGTGCTGAAGGTTTCGTTCGAAAGTTGTGTATGGGGTAAAGATGGGATAGACAGATTCTGGGATCTCACTGGGACCGGATCCTCCACTCAATGTCGACTGGGAGCACATCGAGCTGGATCAAAATGGCGAAACGTAAAGGAGACTGCGAAATGTCACGATTCAGGACTACTGTGGCCCTGGCTGCTGTTCTGTTCTGTGGAGGCCTTGCCTCCTCCTGCGCCTCGAGCGTCTCCAACATTCAGCACCTCAAGCAGGAGCTCGGAGGGCGAGCCTCCTTCGAGCTCAAATGCCCGAAGGAGAAGCTGCAATTCAGGTGCTTGAACGAGAACTGCGATGAGGCCGGGGTGGCTGGGTGCGGGCGTCGCGTTGTCTATTTGTGGATTCGGAAAAACTCTGGTGGGAGGTGGGTCGCCAACTCGTCTGCCAGCGAGTAGGCAGGTACATCGTTTCTTTTGGGCGGGGTGAGACGGGAGTCAGCTCGCGTTGCTTCGGGGTGAGGGGCGGCGGTGGGCGAGCCAGAGCAGCATGGCGGGCATCAGGGTGGCCACCGACAGCAGGGACAGGGCCATGCCCAGCACGGCCAGGACGCCGATGGACTGCAGGCCGGCCTGGTGGGCCGAGATCATCCCGCCGAAGCCCACCATGGTGGTGAGGGTGGTGGCGGTGATGGGACCGAGGATGCTGCGCCACACCTGGCCCATGCGCCGGGGGCCGAGCTCCTCGTAGCGGTGGTAGAAGTGCACCGAGTTGTCGATGCCGATGCCGATGAGCGAGGGCAGCACCACCAGGTTGTACATGTTCAGCGAGATGGGCCAGCTCGCCATGATCAGCGCCAGCCAGCCCAGCGCCGAGGCCAGGGGCACGAACACCAGCAGGCTGGGCCCTGGCCGCCGGAAGTCCAGCAGGAGCAGCAGCAGCACCGTGGCCAGGGTGGCGCCGATGGCGATCACACCGTCGGACTGCAAAAGCGAGATGGTCTCGGCGTAGACCACCGCCTCGGAGGCCGGGTGGTAGGTCTTCGCGGCGGTCTCGAATTCGCGGGTGTCCTCCACGAAGGCCGCGGCGTAGCGCGCGTCCTTGAGGGGCTCGCGGTTGACGATGAACACCATGGAGCCGGGCACGCCGGGCAGCCCGTGAAAGGGCTGGCGGAGCTGCTCGGGCAGATCCCGCACGGTCATCCGGCGGGTCTGGACCTGCCGCTGCAGCTTCGCGATGCGCTCGCGCTGCTTTTTCGGCAGCTTTTCGATGGCCTTTCCGATGGCGCGCTTTTCGAGCAGCCGCTTGATCTCGCGAATGATCGGCAGCTTGGCCTGCTGCTTTTCGGGCAGGGCCTCCCGCAGGCTGTTGAGGCTGCGCACGCGCTCGATGGTGGGGGTGGGGTCGCGCTTCATGTAGGCGCGCACGGCGCGCTCGAGGGCCGCGGCCTCGGCCAGGCTGTCGGCGAACACCACCGCCGAGTCGCTGGACTGGCGAAACACCCGGCGGGTCTTTTCCTTCACCGCCGTCACCTCGGCCGGCAGGGTGTTGAGCTTGTTGAAGTCGTACTCGAAACGGATGTGCCCCAGGCCGGCGCGGGCGCCCCCCGCTACGGCCAGGGCCAGCGCGAGCAGGGCCGCCAGACCCAGGCCGCGCACCGCCCAGACGCCCAGCCTGCCCGCCGTCGAGTCGGGGGTTTGAAGCCGGGCGGAGCCCGCGGTGGAGCCCGCGGTGGAGCCCGCGGCGGAGGCTGCGGCCCGCGCTTGCGCGGCCTCCACCTCCTCGGGGTCCCGGGTTGGCGGGAAGCGCACCAGCCGAAGCTGCTCGGCGAGCACCAGCAGCGCGGGGAGCACGGCCACCATGGCGAGCAGCGCCAGGGCCACGCCGAGGGCGGCGATGAAGCCGAACTGCGAAAACCCCTTGAAGTCGGTGACCATCAGCGAGGCGAAGGCCGCCGAGGTGGTCATCCCCGACGTGAGGCAGGCGCGGCCGGTGAAGCGCAACGTCTTGGTCCAGGCGGTCTCGGCGGCCAGTCCCGCCTGGCGCTCGGCCCGGTAGCGCGCCAGCAGGTGAATGCCGAAGTCGATGCCCAGCCCGAGCAGGATGACGAAAAGGAAGGCCGTGATCACGTTCAGGTGCCCGATGGTCAGGCGCGTGAGGGCGAAGGTCCACGAAAGCGACATGCCCAACGGGAGCAGGATCAGCGGCGCCGCCGCCCAGTGGCGAAAGTAGATCGTGAGCAGGGTCAGGATCAGCAGCCCGCCCCACAGCGCGGAGCGCTTCACGTCGGCGATCACGGCCCGGTAGTCCTGCACCCGGTTGTAGTACTTGCCGGCCACCGTGATGGTGAGGCCGTGGGCCTTGGCCTGCGGCGCGCGCGCTTTGACCAGGCGTCGCACGTCGGCCAGGATCCGGCGGCCGAAGCGCAGATCCGAGGTGACGCCCCCTTCGGGGATGATCCGCAGCGCGCGGATGCGGCCGTCTTTGGACCGAAAGAGCCCCCGGTGGCACCGCTCGTCGCGCCGGCGCTCATACTTGCGGGTGATGTCGGAAAAATCGAGCTTGGGCGGCGCGTCGCCCAGCTCCAGCGAGGCGCCCACGGCGTGCTCCAGGCGGCGCTGGAGCCGGTCCCGGATGGCCTCGAGGTCCGGCTCGTCCATGTACAGCGCCGCGAAGGGCTCGAGCGACTCGGTCTCGAGCCGGAACTCGGCGCGGCGCACCCAGGGCAGGTGCCGCACCGCGGGCGTCAGCTCGGCCAGGTAGTCGTGCTTGGCCTTGTCCGAGCCCCCCTCCACCAGCACCACCACGTCGCCGAAGCCCCCGGTCTTGTCGATGATCCGGTGCAGGTTCCGCACCGGCTCCAGCGAGTCGGGCAAAAGCGCCACGAGGTTGGCCTCGATGCCCAGGCTGCGCACGGCCACGAGGCTGGCGCCGGTGAGGACCATCGCCGCGATCAGCACGGTCCGGGCCCGGCGCACCGCCAGCCGGGCCAGCCACGCCGAGGGCGGTCGCCAGATTGCCACCATGGCCCGGCAAGCTAGCAGGGTTTCTCCCGGGGCACCAGACGGCCCGGGTGGATCCCTTTGCGCTGTGGCCGCCGACGAGCGCCCCGCCGGCCCCCCGCCCCCTGCGTCGGCCCCGAACGCCTTGCCAGGGGCCAAACGGCTTCGCCCGGGCACAATATCGCTCAAGTGCGCAGAATCTCGGTACACCGAGGCCTCGGCTCCACCCGATAGATGCCGCCGCGTCCCCCCCAGGCGCCCGAGGCGGCTTCCGTTCTCGCCCACTCAACCTCAGTGGCGCCGAATAGATGCCG
>CAYFWA010000793.1:0-3596 GCA_964346625.1 uncultured Myxococcales bacterium | reverse complement strand
CGCGGGGCGGGCCTTGTCGCCGGGGCGGGCCTTGTCCGCGGGGCGGGCCTTGTCGCCGGGGCGGGCCTTGTCGCCGGGGTCGGCTTTGTCGCCGGGGCCGGCGTGGGCCAACGGTGCGCAAAGCGGCAGCAGGCACGGCAGCAGGATGCAGGATCGGGATCGGATACGAGACCGCATGGTGGGCGCTCCGGGGGCTGAGCCCAAGATTGGCTGGTTGCTTGCGCTAGAGAGTGTTCGCAGCGGCGCCGCCCTTGCGCATTCCTCCGGTCATCCCGCTGGTGGCACGGCGCGCGGGCGGGCGGCGCACCACCGGCGGGCGGCGCACGCGCGGGCGGGTGTCGGCTGGGCGCCGGCGGGTGGAGATGTGCCGCCGCCGCCGTCGGCGCCGACGGCGGTGGGTGGTGGTGACCTGGATGCCGCGTTGGGCAGCGTCCATGGGGGCCTGGCCTGCTTTGAACAGGCCGGCCTGCATGGTCTTGTCCTGGATGGGGATCACGGTCACCTCCTGGGGAGTGTATCCCTCGGCGGTGATCTTGATCTTGAGGGGGGTCTCGCCGCGCTCGACGGTGATCTCCCGTTTCATCTCGCCACGGTTCGCGGTGTGCTCCTTGCCATTGAGCAGGAGCTTGGCGTCCTTCGGGGTCACGTAGAAGGTGAGGGTGACCTCCTTGGATTCGGGCTCGCGGGGCGCGGGCTCCATGGGGGCCGGCTCCATGGGCGGTGGCGCGGCCTGCCTGGCCGCCGCCTTGTCCTCGTCGTTGCCCCTGAGGCCGAGCACCACGAAGATCGCGGCACCCACCACGGCCACGATGCCCACCACCGCCAGGATGATGGGCAGGGTGTTGGAGCGCGGGGGCGGCGGGATCGTCTGGGCGTCCATCACCTGGGACGCCGAGCCGCTGAGCGTCGTGGGATCGAGGGCGTTCTGGCTCACCCCGGAGGGATCGGTGAGCACCTTGTGGGCGGTGCCCGTCTCGAAGGTGGCCTGCTGTCCCTGGAACACGCGGTCGAGGTCGTCACCAAGCGCGCGGGCGGAGGCGTAGCGCTCCTCCTTGTCTTTGGCCAACGCCTTGGCGAGCACGGCGTCCAGCCCATCGGGGAGGTTGGGCACCAGCTCGGTGATGGGCTCCGGCTCCTCGTAGCAGACCCTGAACATCGCGGTGGGCACCGACGGCGCGTAGAACGCCAGCTTCCCGGTGAGCATCTCGTAGATGATGGCTCCCAGGGCGAAGATGTCGGTGCGCGAGTCGATCTCGGTGTTCTTACCCTCGGCCTGCTCCGGGGACATGTAGTAGGGCGTGCCCATCACCGCGTTGGTCTTGGTGACGATGCTGCCGGACTGCTTCATCTTGGAGATGCCGAAGTCCAGCAGCTTGGCGTAGTCGCTTCGCCGGCCCTTTTCGCACAAAAAGATGTTCTGGGGCTTGAGATCGCGGTGGACCACTCCGGCGGCGTGGGCCGCCTCCAGCGCGTCCACGACCTCGCTGAGGATGGTGTAGGCCTGCTGGAAGCTGAAGGCCCCGTGGTGGGCCACCCAGTCGGCCAGATCCATGCCCAGGAGCTTCTCCATGACCATGTACGGGATCCCGTCATCGGTGCGGTTGAAGTCCACCACCTCGACGATGTTCGGGTGGCCGAGCTGGCCGGCGATCTCGGCCTCGCGCTTGAACCGCTGGAAAACCTCCTCGTTTTCCGCGAAGGCGGGATCCAGCAGCTTCAGCGCGAACTTGCGTCCCATGCGGACGTGCTCGGCCTCGTAGATGGAGCCCATCCCCCCGGCTCCGAGCTTGCCGACTATGCGGTAAGTTTCCGCAATTACCTTGTTTTCAAAGTCATCCATTGTCTGTGCCGTCTGAGCGATCGCGCTGGCGGGCGCGAGTAATTACTATAGTCCACCTAGGCTCTTATCGAGGCTATTGTAACCTAGTCCCCAACCAATGTCCGTAGATATCCCTACGTCCCCGGCTGGGCCCGGTCAATCCAGGTGTCCGACCCTCAATGAGTCTCAGTATGGCGCATTCGGGCGGCCCAGACCAAGAAAACCCATCCGAGGACCGGAAGGGAGCCGCCGCCCTTGCTCCCGGGGTTGTGGCAACCGCATCCCGTGTCGGCGCCTGGGGAGGCGAAGGGGCGCGCCGCGTCCGGGGGGGAAAAGGCCGCGGGGCGCGGCGTATCGCGGGGGCGTGCCATGGGCGGGCGCGCCGCTACGGAAAAGGGGCGCATCGCGTGGACCGCGCGCCGGGCCGCGGAGGCCGGGGCGGGCTCCTGCGCCCGGTCTGTGCCAGGGGTGGGCTCGGCCACGGCCGGCGGCCAGATGGACAGGGCCCGCCGGGCCGCCGCCCGCACGAGATAGGCCTGGGAGCGGCGCGACTGTCGGACCAGCTCCCGGGACCAGTGGGTGTCCAGCTCCCAGAGCAGGGGGACCAGCGACGCCCGGGCCGGCGTGTTGGGCGGTTCACGCAGGACGCGCCTCAGAGCCCGGCGCTGGGGTGTGGTGGGTCCCCCCCGGGCCAAGGCCCGCGTGAGGTGGCAGCGGGTCGCCAGCAGCGTGGGCAGAGTGCGGCAGGGGGGCAACCCCAAGCCCTGGCCGCGGCGGGCGCGGAGTCGGCGCTGGTCCCTGCGGCGCGGCAGCCGGAGGCGGGCCAGGGCGGCCGCGAGCCGCACCCGGACCGAGTCGTCCCGCCGCATACGCCGCAGGGCGGGCCGCGCCAGCGAATCGCCCAGGCGGCCGAGCGCGCGGGCGATTGCTTCGCGGACCGCGGCCTCGCCGTGGAAGGTCAACCGCAACAAACGCACGAAACCGCGGCGTGGCCGGGAGGGGCGCGACAGTGAGAAGGCGGCCGCGGTGGCGGCGAGCACCGCCGGATCCTCACGGGGCACCAGCCGCGGCAGCAGGTGCGGTGCCAGCCCCGACAGGGGCCGGGGGTCGAGGCGGGCCATGCGAGCCAGGGCCCGGGCCGCCGCCGCGACCACGGCGGGGTCCGCGTCCGAGAGCAGCGCCACCACCGCTGGGGCCGCGTGTACCGCCCGCAGCCGGCCCAGCGCCTCGAGCAGGGCGGCCCGGGCCGGTCCGTGGCGCTCCTGGCGAAGGCGAGACAGGAGCGTCCCCCGGCTCTGATACGCGGCGAGCCGTCCCAGCGCCCGGATGGCGGCCACCCGCAGGGCGGGGAAGGGATGCGCCGTGAGCCGCGCGAGAGCGGGGATGCAGCCCCGCGCTCCACCCAACCCGGCCGCCCGGGCGGCAGCCAGGCGCACGCCGTTGTTGCGGGATTCCAGCAGATGGCCCAGGCGCGCAGCGGGTACGCGACCCCCCAGGTGGGCCACCGTGAGCGCGGCCTGCGCGGCGATGGTGGGCCGCGGGTCGGTTAGCCGGCGGCGCAGCCGCTTGCGGTGACGCGGCTGGCCCAGGCGGCGTAGCGCGATCACCGCGGCCTCCCGGACCTCGGCTACGGGGTTGTCTACGAGCTTGGCCACGGCGTCCGCGAAGCGGCGGGCGTCGAGGCGGGCCAGGGCCTCCACGGTGGCGGCCTGCACCGCGGGGCTCGGATCCGAGAGCAGGGGACGCAGCAGCCCTAGCGCGGCGCGTTGACCGAGGT
>CAYFWA010000792.1:0-3598 GCA_964346625.1 uncultured Myxococcales bacterium | reverse complement strand
CCCGTTGAGAAATTCGGACAGAACCCTTGTATCGCATGTTCGACCCTCCCATGGCACTGGGTCTCCACGTCGCCGTCGGTGGGAGTGCCGCCGTCGGGCACGCCGGCGTCCGGGTCGCCGAAGCAGTCCGGGGGCACCGTGGGCTGGCCCACGCAGATCTCGCAGCGGCCGCATTCGTTGAGGCAGTCGGTGACCGGCGTGCAGGGCGGGCACAGGGACTCGTCCAGGATGTCGTTGTAGGTGCACAGGCCGTTGCCCTGGGCATCCAGGTTGCCGATCCAGACGTAGCCCGGCTCCCCGTTGGGGCCGGCCGTGGCCAGCTCCGGGAAGGTGCAGCAGCCGAAGCAGTCACAGCCGTTGGGCGTGAGGGGCAGGCAGAAGTCCAGGCACTGCTGGCTCTGGTTGGCCAGGCAGTCCGTGGAGCCCCCCCGGGTATCGTCGTACTGGCAGTCTGCTCCCTCGGGCGGCGCCACTTTTTTTCGAGATCTGGGTTTTTTTTCCGCAACCCCGGCGCCGAGAGGCCGAGAACCCCATGCAACCGCGCCCACGGTGGACGCACCGCTCGCCCCAGGACGTCTCCCGGGACTCGCGAACAGGACTAGAAACGAAAACCACAGGACCAGAAAACCACTTGAACCGGAGGAACCCATGCACAACCCGAACCGTACCCCCGACCGCTCCAACGAGCTCACCCCAACGCTCTCACTCGCGGAGTCGTTCCGAGCCGCGGCGGAATCGCCCCATGCCATGGACGACCCACCGCTACGGAACAGCCCACGCACCCGGTGGTCTCCCCACACCATCCCGACGCGCCCGACGCGCCCGACGCGCCAAACGCGCCAAACGCCCCTGATGGCCCTCATGGCCGCCTGGACGCTGGCGATGGGCGTCCTGGGCGCCTTGGGCGCCCTGGGCGCCCTGGGCGCCGGCTGCGGCGCAGAGGATCCGGTGGACGCCTACACCGGCACCTGGCGCATCGTCCAAGGCTCCTACCGTCAGGAGTGCCCCGGCTCCCCGCCCATCTCGGAGCCCCTCTCCGGCAACGTGAGCTTCGTCTCCACCGACGCCGACGCAATGCTACGCACCGACGCGGACACGCCCTGCACCTATCGCTTCGAGGTGGACGGCGACGGGCCCTGGCTGGTGCCCGGACAGGTCTGCACCCTCCTTTACGAGGACGAGCAGGGCGCACAGTACACCGTGAAGGTGGAGCCCCGGACCTGGACGATCCAGGAGCTCACCGAAAACCGGATCACCGAGCGCCACATTAAATGGCTGACCGTGATCCACCAGGGTCAAGCACGCACCTGCACCGTCACCACCACCGCCACCCTCGAGCGAATGGGGCAGTAACCCGCCTGGAGCTTCAACCCCGCCCGCCCCCCCTTCCCTCACGGCCCTTCCCTCCGCCATCGAGCCGCGGTAGAGGTAACGTAGAGGTAACGTAGAGGTAACCGAACCGAGGTAGGAGGTATCCGTCATGGGAATCGTGCTGCTCGTCGTGTCCATCGTAGCCGTGGTCTTCGCAGCGATCTGGGCCTATCAGGGCTGGGGGGTCGGGCCTTGCGTGGCCGTGGCCGTGGTCGGCGGGCTCGTGGTGCTGCTGGTCCCCTTCGGGACCGTCATCGCCCTGATCGTCGGCCTGGTGATCATCTCATTGGCGCAAAAAGCCAAGTTCGCCCGGGTGGCCGATGGGGAAGACGACTTCCCGGCCGGTGCGGCCTTCGCTGGCGCCAGCTCCGGCCCCACGGGATACCCGCACCCACAGCCCGCGCCGAGCACCGGCGCGGCCGGTCCCGCCATGGCCCGCCCCGACGGCCTCCAGCCCGACTCCCCGGCCTGCCCGACTTGCCAGACCCCGGGCATGCACTGGGTGAACCAGTACCAGAGCTGGTTCTGCACCGCCTGTCAGCAGTATCGCTGAGCCACTTTGAGCACTTTAAGCCTCATTAAGCCTCATTAAGCCTCATTCTCGCTCCGTAGCATCCAGTCGCGCGGCGTTTTGCGAGTCTCGGTCCGGTGGCTCGGTCCGGGGTTTTCTCGTACGCGGCGTAGCCAGGCGCGCCAGGGCTGGTTGACTAGATCCTTGACCTGACCAATGACCTGATCCAGGCTTGGGTAAGTGAGGGCACCGAGAGCCGGCCAGGTTACCGGTCCCCAGTGAGGACGGATGAGCCAAGTCAACATCTACGAGGCCAAGACCCGTTTTTCCAAGCTCATAGCCCGCGTGGCAGGGGGCGAGGAGATCGTGATCGCCCGGGCCGGAAAACCGGTGGCTCGGATCGTGCCTTACGAGGATCGTCCCGCAAAACGTGTCTCCGGCGGGCTCGCCGGCCTCATCGAGCTGGAGGCGGGCTGGGACTCGGACGAGACCAATGCCGAAATCGAGGCGCTGTTCGAGGGGCACTCTCTCCAGGCTGACACGGAACCCCCTGCTGAGGATGAGGATGTGGAGGGGGATGTGGAGGGAGATGTGGAGGGAACCGGCCCCACCGATCCAGGGCACCCGTGAGTCACCTCCTGGACACCCACGCGTTTTTGTGGTGGGCCACCGATGACACGCGCCTGTCGGAGACCGCCCGAGACCTCATCGCGAACCGACGGGGCCAGATCTTTCTGAGCGTGGCCAGCGTCTGGGAGATCTCCATCAAGCACGTCATCGGGAAGCTGCCCCTGGCGACTACGCTGTCGCGAGTCGTCATCGAGGAGCCGGCCCGCAACGGCTTTACCAGCCTCCCGGTCACCCGCGAGCACGCCTGCCGGACCGGCGAGCTCCCCTTGCTACACCGCGACCCCTTCGACCGGTTGCTCGTGGCGCAGGCCCAGCTCGAAGGGCTCCGCGTGGTGACCCGAGATGAGCACCTCCGGGCCTATGACGTAGAGACGATCTGGTAGCCGAGCTGAGCGGTCGTCGCATCGCCCGGGTCGCCGCATCGCCCGGGGTGGTGGGGGTGCCTGCGGAGCGGGGGATGCCGCGGGTGCGGCCCTTCTGATCCCCGCCGTCGTGGGCGATTTCAGCCGTTCGCAGCAAAAAAAGGGCGAAAGGCGAGTCTGAGCTCGCGAACCACCGGGGTGCGGAGGGCAAGCCGGAGTGCGTCGGTACGGATTGCCGGGCTTGCTGAGCTGACCGTTTCGGATAGACTGTGCAGGTGTTCAGCTCGTCGAATACCAGCGCGGTTGCCGGCGCCGGCGCCAGTGCAGGCGTAGGCACCGGCACTGGCACCGGCACCGGCGAAGCCGAAGGCGCGGCGCCGGAGGTGCCGGCGGTGAAGTACGCCGAGCTGCACTGTCACAGCGGGTTTTCCCTGCTGGACGGTGCCTCCACCCCGGAGCGGCTGGTGGAGCGGGCCCGGGCGCTGGGGTATCAGGGGTTGGCCCTCACCGATCACGACGACCTGGGGGGCATCGTGCGCCACCTGCAGGCCGGGCAGGAGCAGGGGCTGGCGGTGATCGCCGGGGCCGAGCTGACCCTGGAGGGCGAGCATCACCTGACCGTGCTGGCCGAGGACCGCCGGGGGTGGGCGAGCCTGTCGACGCTCATCGCTACGGCCCGGATGCGAGGGGTGCGGCCGGGCCGTAGCGATGAGCGTCGACAGGC
>CAYFWA010000791.1:0-3600 GCA_964346625.1 uncultured Myxococcales bacterium | reverse complement strand
CGCGACGAGGACCACCGCGACGAGAACCACCGCGACGAGGACCACCGCGACGAGGGCGGCGCGAGCGACCCCGGGGCCGAGGGGAGACCCGAGCCGGCGGCGGCCGAGGGGGGGCCCGCCCCGGCGGCCCGTCCGCCACGGCAGGGGTTTTTCCTGTGGCTGGCCAAGTACTACTCGTTCGGGGTGCTGGTGCTGCTGGCCCACCTGGTCGCCGCCCTGGTGGTGCTCTATGCCCACCGATCGCGGCGGGTGCCGCCGACGCCCACGCGCACCGAGGCGGCCCGCTCGGCCCAGGCCCTCACGCGCATCTACGCGGGGGACGGGCGTCTGCTGGGCGAGCTCGCCTCCGAGTGGCGCCGCTGGGCCCGCTACGAGCAAATCCCGCCGCTTTTGGTCAAGGCCTTCGTGGCGGTGGAGGACCATCGCTTCTTCGAGCACCGGGGCATCGACTGGGAGGGCCTGCTGCGGGCGGCCTGGATCAACCTGCGCACCGGCAGCATCGTCCAGGGGGGATCCACCATCACGCAGCAGCTCGCCAAGACCTACATCGGCTCCCAACGCACGGTGGACCGCAAGATCCGCGAGGCGATCCTGGCTACGCGAATCGAGGCCACCATGACCAAGGCCGAGATCCTGGAGCTGTATCTGAACCGGATCTTTCTGGGCCACGGCGCCTACGGCATCTCCGCGGCGGCTCGGCGCTATTTCGACAAGCGCCTCGACCAGCTCACCTTGCCGGAGATGGCGCTCATCGCGGGGCTGGCCCGGGCCCCGAGCCGCTACAACCCCTTCCAGCGGCCCGCGCGGGCGCTGGAGCGGCGCAACGTGGTGCTGGCGAGAATGCAGGAGCAGGGCTACATCTCCCGGGCCCGCTACGAGGCGGCCGCGCGGCAGGGCCAGCGCGCCGACGGGCCCCCGGACCTGGGGCTGCGGCGGCGCCCGGATTTCTTCCACGACGGGGCCCCCTACTTCACGGCCCACGTGCGCCGGCTGCTGATCCGGCGCTTCGGCCGCAAGCGGATGGAGCAGGGCGGCCTGCGGGTGGAGACCACCCTGAACACGGGCGTGCACGCCACGGCCCGCCGCCACGTGGACGAGCTGGCCCGCTGGGTGGACAAGCGGCAGGGCTGGCGCGGGCCGGTGGCCTGGCTGGGAGACGAGGCGGATCGGGAGCGGTTTCGCACCGAGTCCCGGGAGCGCTATGGCACCGGGACCCTCGAGCCCGGGCGGCGCTACCTGGGGCTGGTGGAGCGTTCTGCCACCCGGGCCGCCCGGGTGACGGTGGCCGGTCGCGCCTATACGCTACCGCGGCGGTTTTTGCGCTGGGGCGCGCGCTTTTACACCCGCTCGGCCATCAACGATCGCTGCATCCGACACGCCTGGCTGGTGCTCATCCCCGGCGACGTGGTCTGGGTCCGGCTGGCGCCCAAGGACGTCTACGACCCGCGGATTCCCGGCTCGGACGGGCAGCCCTGCATCACCTCGGGTCACTACCAGGAGCCGCTGCACCACCTGCACGACAACAAGCCCCCCTCGTCGGTCGAACCCTTGGAGCTGCCCCGGGGCGACGGCTGGCCCGGCCCTCCGTACCTCGCCCTGGAGCAGGTGCCCCGGGTGCAGGGGACGATCTTCAGCTACGACCTGCGCAGCGGCTACGTGAAGGCCATGGTGGGGGGTACCGACTACGACCGCTCGAACTTCAACCGCGTCACCCAGGCCTGCCGCCAGCCGGGCTCGACCTTCAAGCCCATCTACTACTCGCTGGCGCTGCACCGCGGCATGTCCTACTACAAGAAGCTCAAGGACAAGCCGCACTCCATCGTGGACCCGCAGACCGGTCGGATCTGGTACACCTACGACTACCAACACGATCCGGAGCTGCGCAAGCGCTTCGCCTTCCGCATCGACAACTACACCAAGACGCTGGAGCAAGCCCTGATCTGGTCGAAGAACAAGGCCTCCATGCATCTTTTCTGCGAGCTGGGGCCCCAGTCCATCAAAAACAAGTACGCCCGCTGCAACCGCGCCGCCCGGGAGGTGAAGGCCTGGGCCCGCCGGCTGGGGTTTTCCACCGAGATCATCGCCGATCAGGCCCTGGGCCTGGGCGCGTCCTGCACCCGCACCGACGAGCTGACGCGCGCCTTCGCCGCCTTCGCCCACCGGGGGGAGCGTGTGGAGCCGGTCTACATCCGGCGGATCCTCGACCGCGACGGCCAGGTGCTGCTCGACCGCTCGGTGCCCTGGGATCCCATGCTGCCCCCGGCGGCCCGGCTCGACCGGCTCTACGCCACCGCCGGGCAGCAGCGCGAGCAGCTCATCCCGCCCAAGACCGCCTACCGGACGGCCAAGCTCCTGCGCAAGGTGGTGTCCCGCGGCCACGCGGACACGGTGCGCATGACGAAGATCCCGGCGGCGGGCAAGACCGGCACGGCGAGCCGCACGGCGGACACCTGGTTCGTGGCCCACACCTCCCGCTGGATCACCACCGCCTGGCTGGGCGACGATCACTACGTCCGCTCGCTGGGCCGCCACGACGCCAGCTTCTCCACGGCCCAGCCCATGTGGGCGCGGTTCATGTACGACGTGGCCAGCCGCCACCCTCTGCGCGAGATCCCGCTTTTCGACGCCAAGGGCCGCCGACTGGAGCAGGAGCCGGTGATCCCGGCCGAGCAGCCCAACCGCCACCGGCCCGACTACCAGCCGCACTTCAAGAAGAAGCGGACGCGCGCCAGGCCCGCCGGCGGCCCGCCCCGGCCGAGCCAATAGCTGGCGCCGACAACGCGCGAGCCCGGCCCGCGGTGACGAGCGGCGGCGTCCGTCCCGGCCGCGCGGGTCGGACGCTAGGCCGAAGCCCTTGCTTCGCTTCCGCTTCGGCGCCAAGATCGCCCCCATGTCCCCTGACGAATCCGGCTCCATATTCGGCGCAACCGGCGGCGCAACCGGCGGCGCAACCGGCGGCGCAACCGGCGGCAGCACCAACGTCCAGGCCGAGGTGTGCGAGTTTTGCGGCAAGCGGGCCGAGATCTCGGTCACGGCCTTCGACCCGCTGGTGCCCCTGGGACGGCCGCGGCCGGTGTGCCGGTTTTGCCTGGGCCGACCGCACCGCCAGCACGCCCTCGGCGAGGGCGCCCACACCCTGCGGCTTGTGGATTTGAGCACCGCGCGCACGGCCACGGGACGGCCCGAGGAGCTGGGCGCCCTGCTTTACACCCTGAGCCAGCAGCGCGGCGAGCGCACCATCACCGCGGCCATCCGGGTCCAGTCCTACGCCGCGGCCCCCATCGCCCTGGTGTGCGCCGGCTGCGGGGGCACCGTGACCCCGGCCAGAGGCGGCCTGGTGGTCTGGCGCCAGGACGCCGACGGCCGCCGGACCGACGCGCGGCTTTTGCACGGCCACGGCTGCGCCGCGCAGGCGGGCCAGCCGCTGCAGCCCGGCTGCTGGGAGGAGCTCGCCCAGCTCGGCGCCCTCGATCTCATGCGCTTCGACGAGGAGTCCATGGGCTATCTCACCGACGTGGAGCTCGCCTGCAAGCAGCTCTCGGAGGCTTAGGGAGCGGGTCAAAATAAACTCTGCACTCGGGACGCCGATCCATCCCGGCT
>CAYFWA010000790.1:0-3601 GCA_964346625.1 uncultured Myxococcales bacterium | reverse complement strand
CGCGCCGGGATGGATCGGCGGCCGAATGCCGAAGTTATTCTTGGACGAGCCCTAAGCCGGCGCTCGGACAGCGACGACGACCGGGGCGCGCCTCCAGCGAGAGGACGTTCAGGTGTGATTTCAGACAGTTCCCCCAAAACGCAGCCTCGCGCCGAGCCCCCGCCGGAAAAAGGGACCCCAACTCCATTGGCGCGCGACACTATAGGAGACGTGACCGAAAGCTCCCCCGAAGCGCACCTCGAGGCGCGCGAGGCGGACCGGGCGCTGGCCCACGCGGCCGCGCGGGGTGATCCGCAGGCGCGCCTGCGGCTCGCCGACCGCCTCCTGGATCGGGTGCGGGCGACGGCCTACTACCTGGCCGGTGGCCAGGACTGCGAGGATCGCGTGCAGGACTGCCTGGTGGAGATCATCGCCGCGGCGGGCTCGTTCCGCGGCGCCAGCCGGCTCGAGACCTGGGCCGACCGGATCGCCGTGCGGACCCTGCGCCGCGCGCGGGGGCGCCAGCAGCGAGAGCGCCTCCTCGCCCAGAACAGGGTGGACCCGGAGCGGGTCGCCTCGAGCACGCCGCCCGCGGACCGGGCGGCCCAGCAGGCGGCGCTGCAAGAGCGCCTCGCCCTGGCCCTCGACAAGCTCACCCCCGAGCGCCGCGAGACCTTCGTGCTTTTCGCGGTGCATCGCTACACCGCGGGGGAGCTCTCGGAGCTGACCGACACGCCGGTGCACACCGTGCGCGATCGGATCAAGATCGCCCGGCGGCAGCTCCGCAAGCACGCTCGGCGGGATCCGGTGCTGCGAGAGTGGTTGGAGGGAGGTGGCCCATGAGCGCCGACCATCACAACGAGACCTGCGCCCGGGTCGAGACGCTGTCGGACGCCGCGCGTCCGCTCTCCGCCCGCGAGCAGCGCGAGGTAGCCCGCCACCTCGAGGGCTGCGCCGGGTGCCGGGACCGCGCCGCGCTGGAGGCGCTCATGGACCTCGCGACGCAAGGCCCCCCCGGCCCGGCGCTCGACGAGGTCTCCCGCCGCCGGCTGCTGTCGGGGGTGGTGGAGGCCGCGGCCGCGCGCGACGCGCAGAAAGAGCAGCCAAGCGACGAACGAGAGCAACAAGCGATATCGAAAACGAGCGCGGCCCCGGAGGATTGGAAGGAGCGGTCTGGGCAGGGGGCGCGGGCACCGCAGAGTATTACGGCGCCAGAAACGCCCGGGGAGGAGCCACGGGCCCCGACTCCGGCGGCGGCCACCGCGACGATCACGCCGCGGCGCCGCCGCCGGCGGGCCATGATCGCCGCCGCCGCCGTGGTGGCCGGGCTCGCCCTGGGCTTGCTCTGGCTCCTGGGCCGCTACGGCCCTTCCTCCTCGAGGGAAGACGTCGGCGCCGACCCTGGCGCCGGGGCGTCTCACGCCCGGGTGCTGCTGGCCGCGGGCGACCTCACGCTGGTGAGCTCGCCTGCGGCGAGCCCCGCGTCCCCTGCCCCGTCCCCGTCTGAGTCCCCTGCCGAGTCCCCGGCCGCGTCCCCGGCCCCGTCTCCGTCTGAGTCCCCTGCCCCGTCCCCGGCCGCGTTTCCTGCCGCGTCCCCGGCCGCGTCCCCGGCCGCGCCCGCTTCTGCCTCCCCGGGGCCCGGCACCCGACTGCGCCAGGGCCACCGGCTGTCCACCGGGACCGCCGCTGCGGCCGCGGTGCGCCTGCCCCCGGCCACCACCGCGCTGCTCGGCGCCCGGACCGTTCTGGAGCTCCGCCGGCTGAGCGCCCGCGGGCGCGCCGGCCTGAGGCTGCACCTGGCGCGGGGGACCCTGTCGGTGACGGTGCGGCCCGATCGGGTTGCTGGATCCCCGGTGGAGGTGACCACGCCCCACGGCCGCGTGCGGGTGGTGGGCACGATCTTCCAGGTCCGGGTGACCGCCGAGCGCACCGCGGTCAGCGTGAACCGGGGCGTGGTGGAGGCCACCCACGGGGGCGAGCGCCGCCGCGTGCGCCACGGGCAGGCCCTGACGCTGGGCGTCCCGCGCCCCACGCCCCTGGACCCCGAAGCTCGCGCCCGGCTGCAGGAGGTGGGCGCGCGGCTGCGGCTGCTGCAGCGCGCCCAAGGCGCGAGCCTGGCCGTGGACAGCGATCCCCGGGGCGCCAAGGTCACCCTGGAAGGGGTGACCCTCGGTCGGACTCCATTGCGCTCCAACGTGCCCACCGGCCACGCCACGCTGCGGGTGGACAGCGCGGCCCATCAGCGGGTCACCGAGCTGCTGGCCATCCGGGCCGGGGAGCACGTGCGCCGCGACTACTCCCTCACCCCTCGCCGCGAAGCGCCACGCGGGGCTTCTCCCCGCGCCCAGCAGTCGAGCCGACCGCAGTCCACCCATCGGGCCGCATCGCCACGCCCCGGCGCCGAGCGAAAGGCCGCACGCCCGGGGGCGCCGGCCGAGCCCCCTGCCCGCTCGTCGACGGCACGGCCCGCAGGGCCGACCTCGGCCCCGGCCCTGATGAAGCGCGCCCAGCATCGGCGTCTGGCCCGGGACTGGCAGGGCGCCATCCGCACCTACCGAGCGCTCATCCGACGCCACCCGCAGGCCCCCAGCGCCCACGTGGCGCGGGTGTCCATCGGCACCATCCAGCTCGACCACCTGGGCCGGCCCGCGGCCGCCTTGCGTAGCTTCGATCGGTACCTGCGCCATCGCCGAAGCGGGGCGCTCGCCCAGGAGGCCTCCTTCGGCCGGCTACGCGCCCTGCGCGCCCTGGGGCGCACCTGCGCCGAGCTGCGCGGCCTGCGCGACTTCGTGAAGCGCTACCCGCGCTCGCTGCACCGCGCCCGCGCCAAGCAGCGCCTGCAGGCCCTGCAGGTCCTGCAGGCCCAGCAGTCAGGACCGGGCGCCCGCTGCCCGTGATGCCCCCACCCGAGGGTGTACACCATGAGGCTCACGTGAACACAACCGAGCGCTGCGGCATCCCCACCCCCGATCCGGTGAATCCCGCAGCGCATACCACAATCCAGAATATCGGAGTGACAACGATGACGCGAATTGATGGAAAACGGCCGTTCGGCTCTCACACGCACGTACGCGCGCCCTTGTGGGGTATCCTGCTCCTCCTCGTCACGGCGCTCACCACCGCCACGGCGTCCGCGGGTTGCGACGACGGTGGGGATGAACCAGAGGTCCTCGAGTGCACCGGCACCTGCTCCTGCGATCAGGACACCCGCACCTGCACCTGCGAGGGGGGCACCGACTGCGTGCTCGAAGGAGACGGCGACGACGTCACCTTCGAGTGCGAGGGCAACGCCACCTGCGATCTCGTCTGCGGGGTCAACTGCCACGTGGTCTGCCCGGGAACCGCCGGCTGCGTCGCCACCATGGGCAACCACAGCAGCGCCGTGTGCAACGGCGTCGGGGACTGCGACTACACCTGCGAGGGCGACTGCACCGCCGACTGCCCGGGAACCTCCGCCTGCACCCTCACCTGCCCCCCCGACGCCACCTGCGAGATTACGAGCTGTCCTCAGGTCGAGGACTGCGGCGACGGCGTGTGGGCCTGCCGAACCGCCTGTCCCACCGCAAGCTAAGGGAGCGGGTCAAAACAAACTCTGCACTCGGGACGCCGATCCATCCCGGCT
>CAYFWA010000789.1:361-3604 GCA_964346625.1 uncultured Myxococcales bacterium | reverse complement strand
TCTCGCGGCTTACGTCCTCGCTCCCTCGGTCACCGTACCTACGGGTACGGCTCGGGCGGTCGCTGCGGGCGCACTCGCGATCTGCTCGCAACTTCACGATTTCGCTACGACGTCCAAACTGATCGGTGCTCTAGGGCCGAGGCGGTGGCCGAGCAGCCGTTGTCGTTTTCGGCCGGCGCGCACCGGCTGGCCTGCACCAGGGCGACGTGACCAAAGGCTCGCGCCCGCTCCAGCACGGCCTCGGGTTCCCCCCGCGTCTGCAGAACAGTCCGGAATCCTCCTATTATCATTTGTCTTTCGGATTGCTGGCCGCTTTGCTGGCCGCTTTGCTGGCCGTCGAAGATCGCTTGCGCCATGGATCACCTCTGGGTTGGGGAGCCTCTGGGTTGGGGAGCCTCTGGGTTGGGGAGCCGGGCCGGCATCCCCTCGAGAGCGAGTTGCGTTCCGTCGGGGACGAGTTGTCCTCACCGAACGTCACGCCGAAAACACTCGCCTGATGGCTGAACATATGCACAGTCTACTCGAGACTGAACAGAAGTCCAGTTTTTCTCCAGGTGCGGGGCAGCGGCCGGGAGCTCGCAAGGAGTACGCAGGTTTTCTGAGCTTTTCTGAACTTTTCTGAACTTTTCTGAACCGTCTTCGGAAGTTGGGGGTACTTGAGCTCCGAACGAGAACGCAGCGCCGGGCCCGGGAGGCGAGCCTCGCCTGCAGGGCTTCGAACCCTCACCGCCGGAGAGATCTCGATGATCACCGTGATATCGCATCGCCCACGCCAACCCGCGTCCCGTGAAGCCCAGCTATGGACGCGCCCACGCCAACCCCGGGCCAGCCAGGCAGGTCGCACCCGCGCGACACGCGCGACACGCGCGACACGCGCGACACGCGCGACACGCGCGACACGCGCGACCCACGCGACCCACGCGACCCACGTGACGATGGCCCTGTCCTTGCTCACCGCGCTGCTCGCGCTCGTGCTCGCGACCGCCTGCGGCCCCGTGAGCTCGCAGGACAACCGCAACGACAGCGGCGTCCAGAACAACAACAACTCGCTGCCTCCGGACGCCGAGGTGAACCCCGAGTGCGACGAGGCCGCGGACAACGACGGCGACGGCATCAGCAACGGCGACGAGGGCTGCCGCTACAACCGCGACTCCGACGGAGACCAGGTCCCCGACTACCAGGACCTCGACAGCGACAACGACGGGCTCCCGGACTCGGTGGAGGCGGGAGACTCCAACCCCTCCACGCCGCCCCGCGACGCGGACGGCGACGGCATCCCCGACTACCTCGACCGCGACTCCGACAACGACGGCGTCGCGGACGGCGACGAGGATCGCAACGGGGACGGCCAGCTCGGCGACTGCACCACGGTCTGCGATCCGGCCACCCCCACCACCTGCGGCGCCGACCAGCACTGCAACGCCACGCGAGGGCTCTGCGTGGACGATGCCTGCCTGGGCGGGGAGACTGATCCCCTGTCCGGCGACACCGACGGCGATGGCACTCCGGACGGGCAGGAGCCCACCTTCATCTGCAACGCACGCTCGGAGAGCAACCCCCTGGGGCGCAAGCCGGTGCAGTACAAGCTGCACTCCACGGGCGCCTTCCAGGTGGCCCTGGAGCAGGCCGCGCAGTACAACGAGGTGAACATCAGCGGGGGCAACGGCAACGAGGCCGCCGCGGTCTGGGATCTGGTGGACCCGGATCACTGGACCAGCGGCTGGGCCCTGCGCCGGACCCTGCAAGGGGGATCGGTGGAGGAGGAGTCCACCCAGGCCATCCAGGACATCATGGCCATCCCCGGCGTCCAGGTGGACGTGCTGTCGTCGGGCAACTCCATCGTCTCCCACGAGCAGTACGAGACCGTGGTGTCCACCGTGCTGGCGGTGCAGCTACCCTCCACGGATCTGGCCGCGCTGCGCAACCAGATCCTGGGCGCCCTCACCGGACAACCGCTTTCGAACATTTCACCGCTGCCCGCCGCCATGGGCCACGCGGGCACCGAGTTCATCATCTCCTTCGCCACCCAAATGAAGGCCCAGGACGCGGTGGTGATGGGGGCGGTGGCGGTGCGCGGGGACTACGAGGGCGGCGCCCACGTGGGCTACCACGTGGACGACAACGCCGGCGGCACGGGCCTGGCCGAGACGTCGGCGGACGTGGAAAACGAGTGCGAGTTCTACGAGGCCGACTTCACGGTCACCGACATCGTCTGGGTGATCGACGAGTCCGGCTCCATGGACGCCGACCAGGACAAGGTCATCGCGGCCACCGACACCTTCGTGGACCTGGCCAACCAGTACGGCCTGTCCTGGCGCAACTGCGTGGTGGACATGACCGAAGGCTACCCCACCTGCTGCACCGGGGATGGGGTGTCCGGCGGCACCTTCCTCGACAGCACCGACGTGGCCACCTTCAAGACCTGCGTGCAGCAGCCCAACGGCAGCCACGATCCCAGCACGGGCAGCGAGTACGGCCTCACCCAGATGCAGGACACCCTCAATGGGATGCTGCCCCGGGCCGACACCCCGAGCACCATCCGCCCCGGCGCCTCCCTGGTGGTGTTCTTCCTCACCGACGAGCCCGCCCAGGAGCTCAAGGACGACAGTAGCTGCGAGGTGGGGGAGCCGCCCCTGGATCCGGACTACAGCGACTGCATCTCCATGCCGCCGCTGCCGGCCCACTGCTACGATCCGTTCTACAATGCGGCCTGCGACGCCATGCTGCAGCCGTACCTGAGCCTGCTGCAACAAGAGAGCGCCCAGGCCCACGGCATCCTGGTGCCGGCGTCGGCCCCGGACTGCTCCGATCAGGGGGCCCGCAGCCGCGGCTACGAGGATCTCATCAACATGGTGGGCGGCCAGGTGGGCTCCATCTGCCAGGACAACTTCACCGCCTCCATGACGCTCATCGTGCAGGACATCGCCGGCGGCTCGTCCCAGATCGTGCTGCAGCACGTGCCCATCACGGTCTCCATCGCGGTGGCCATCGAGCGCAAGGACGGCCAGGGAAGCTCCACCTTCGAGCCCATCGAGCGCAGCCGCACCCAGGGCTTCGATTACCGCGCCAGCGCCAACCGGGTGGTGCTCATCAACCAGCCCATGGACTACCCCCCCTACCAGGTGGTGGTCAGCTACTCCCGCTGGGTCACCGGCGTCGCGCCGCCGGATTGATCCGCCCCGGCGCCACGCCGCCGGATTGATCCGCCCCGGCGCCACGCCGCCGGATTGATCCGCCCCGGCG
>CAYFWA010000789.1:0-261 GCA_964346625.1 uncultured Myxococcales bacterium | reverse complement strand
CCACTCGTGGCACTTGGGGCACGAGCCAGTTGCGTTGTTGGCAACAGTCCAAAGATACACGCGTAATCGGCGTCGCGAAAACAACGTACCCCCAGGGTTAGAGTCAGAATCGTGCTCGGAGAGCCTCGGCGTTACGACAAGCGGCATATTTTACCCCAGAGGACCTGCGAGCCATCGCCGACCACCGTCTGGCGCCCTTGGGGGGCGCGGCGGCCTCTCAACGGCGCCACTGAGGATGAGTGGGCGAGAACAGAAGCCGCC
>CAYFWA010000788.1:0-3608 GCA_964346625.1 uncultured Myxococcales bacterium | reverse complement strand
CGACGATCGGCAACGATCGGCAAGGAGCCACGGACCCGATGATCCGTCTTTTCGGAGTCGAAAAGAGCTACCCGACTCGCGGGCCGGTGCTGCGCGGCCTGGACGTCCACGTGGCCGAAGGGGAGCACGTGGTGCTCTGTGGGGTTTCGGGCGCGGGCAAGACCACGCTGCTTCGCATCGTGACCATGGCGGAGCGGCCGGACGCCGGGCAGGTGATGGTGGCGGGGCGCAACCTGGCCAAGCTGCGCCGCAGCGCGATCCCGTTTCTGCGGCGCAACATCGGCGTGATCTTCCAGGACTTCAAGCTGCTCGGTGGCGAGACGGTGATGGAGAACGTGGCGCTGCCCCTGCGGATCTGCGGCATCCACGGCCGGGAGCTGCGACGGCGGGCCCAGGAGGTGATCGAGTGGGTGGGGCTCGCGGATCAGCTCTGTGCCCGCTGCGCCGCCCTGTCGGGCGGGGAGCAGCAACGCGTGGCGCTGGCCCGGGCGTTGGTGTCCGAGCCGGCCATCCTGCTGGCCGACGAGCCCACCGGCAACCTGGATCCCGAGGCCACGCGCGAGGTGTTGGCCCTGGTGGAGGCCGCCCATCGCCGCGGCCTGACCGTGGTGCTCGCCACGCATGACCCCCAGGTGATCCGAGCCGGCACCGCGGATCGGGTGCTGGAGCTGGCCGATGGTTACCTGGTGCGGGATGAAGCGGTGCGGCCGCGGCGGGGCGCGGCCGCGGACGGACTCCGGGCCTCGACCCCCGACGGGCGCCCCGCTCCCACTTCGGCGCTCGTGTCGTCGTCGGCGACGCGGTAGGCGGCACAGCGCCGGGATCCCACGGGTCCGGCCGCCGCGGCCGGAGGCAGGCGGCGAGGGGCCGCGAGGACATCCGGTCTGGACATGGGTTTGAAATGTTAGGAATCGCATATCATTTTCGGCGCGCGCTGTGCGGAGCGTGGGGGCGAAAGGTGTCCGGGACGCTCACGCTGGGCAGCATCGCGCTGGCCTTCACCCTGCTCGGTGGGGTGTTCCTGGTCGCCCAGAACCTGTCGCACCTCACCGACGAGTGGGGATCCGGCGCCACGGTGGCGGTGGATCTCGAGTACCGGGTGCCTTCGGCGGACGCGGCCCGGGTGGCCCAGGCGATCCGGGAGACGCCCGGGGTGCGCGAGGTCGCACGGATCAAGCCGGCCCAGGCCAAAGCGCGGCTGATGCGCCGGCTGGGCCCGGAGGCCGAGGTGATCGCCCAGGTGGAGCCGAGCTATCTGCCGGCCTCCTTCGAGGTGACCCTGGGTGGGGAACGCGCCACGGTGAAAGCGGCCCAGCGGCGGCTGGCCCGCATGGCGGGCGTGGTGCCCGGGGTGGAGGCGGTGCGCACGGTGGAGACCTGGTTTCATCGGCTCGAGCGGTTGATCCACGGCGTCCGCCTGGCCGGCGGGATCCTGGCGCTGCTGGTGCTGGCGGCCTGCGTCTACATCATCATGGTCACCGTGCGGCTTCAGTTCGTGGATCGACGGGAGGAGCTGCAGGTGATGCGCCTGATGGGGGCTACCGCGCGGTTCATCCGTACTCCCTACCTGCTGGAGGGCATGGGCTACGGCGCCCTGGGCGCGGTGGTGGCCGGGGGTCTGCTCTACGGAGGGTTCCACCTGGTTTCGGCGCGCGCCAGCGCGATGTTCGGGGCCTCGGTGCGTGGGGATCAGCTCGCCTTCTTGCCCCTCGCGCACCTCGCCGTCGGTCTGGGCATCGGTCTGCTGTGCGGCCTGCTGGGGGCGGCCCTGGCGACGCGGAGCCGGGAAGCCCATGTCTGACGGAGGCGCCCACCGGCGGTCCGCACGGATCACGCGGAGGCTTGCCGCGGGGCTCGCCCTGGCGGTGGCCGCAGCCATCGGGCTCGGTCTGGCCGTGCACACCGGAGCAGGGCCCGGCCTGGATCCGGGCCCCGTACGCGCTCTGGTGGGGCGGCTGGGATTCGAGCTGTCTCAGCCGGTGCCTTCGGTCGGGGGAGCGAGCGCCGCGACGACGGAGGCAACGGCGCCTGCGGCCGCGGGCCCGGCCCGAGACGAGGATGACCACTCACCGGCGGCCACGACGGCGGCGCCGGAGCCCCGGTCCCCACCCCCCTCTTCGTCCACCGCGCAATCGAGGAGCGGATCCCAGCCAGGAGCCGGCGCGCGGCCGCGGGCCGTGAGCACGGCCGGCACGGCCGGCACGGCCGGCACCGCGGGCACCGCCGGCACCGCGGGCACCGCCGGCGAGGAGCCTAGCGGCCCGGTGACCATCGCGACCCTGCTGGGGCGGGAGCGGACGATCCTGCAGCGGATCCTGGACGAGCGCGCCGAGCTCAAGCGGGTGCGGGTGGGCAAGCGGGTGGCGCGGGGCGAGATGCGCCGGCTGGACACCATGCTCGGCGAGCTGCGACGGCGTCAGCAGGGGGCCGATCGCGCCCTCGCGCAGCGCAAGCGGCGGCTCCGACGACGGGTGCGGGCGCTGTACCGGCTGGTGCGACAGACCGGGCGACGTCCGCTGCTGGATCCGCGCCGGGCCGCGGTGCCCCGCGACGGCCGGCGCGTGCTGCTGCAAGTCCTGCGTCGGGATCTGGCCGAGATCCGCCACCTGCGCGCCGAGCAGGTGCGTCTGGAAACGGCGGTGCAGCAGGCGCGCCTCCGCCGGCGGGAGTCCATCGCCGTGTTGCGGGACCTGGATCGGCGGCGGGATCGACTGCACGCTCGGGGGGCACGGTGGCGCCAGGAGCTCACCGCCGTGCGTCATCGACGGAAGAACCACCGGGGCCACGCCCGGGAATGGGACCGGACTGCCTACGCCCTCGAGCGCGAGATCGTGGCGCTGCGGCTGCGCCTGCAGCGCCAGGTCACCTCCTTCGAGCAGCGCCGCGGCAAGCTCGTGCGGCCGGTCCCCGGTCTCATCGTGGGCTGGTACGGGGAGGCGAAGGTGCAGGGGACCAAGGCCACCGCCGTGTCGCGAGGAGTGGAGATCTCGGCGCTGCCCAAGTGGAAGGTGCGCGCGCCCGCCGACGCCAGGGTCCGGTTCGTGGGCCGGGTGCCCACCTACGGCAACGTGGTGGTGCTCGACCACGACGAGGGCTACCTGTCGGTGGTGGGCTACCTGGGACCGGTGCTGGTGAAGGAGGGCGCGGAGGTGAAGGGGGGCCGGCCCATCGCATCGCTGCCGCCTCCACGGGGGCGCGGTAACCCGAGGGTCTATTACGAGCTGCGTCGCTCGGGGGAGTCCATCGATCCCACACCCTGGCTGCGGGGTGGCCTGGCCGAGCGCCGCAAACGCGGCCCCGAGCCGCGCTCCATTCCGCGCAAACAAAGGCCCGCCTCCCCCCGGGGCGCCGTCGCGCAGCATTAATCTCAGGGGGGCTGTCCCAGCCCCCCTCCCCACGCGGCAAAGCCGCGCGGGTCCCCTCCCCCAAAGGTCGCTTCGCTCCCATTCAGCCTTGGCTCGCTGGCGGAGGCTCGGTGCAGATATAACCGGCCTCGGTGCCAACCGTTGCGGGACTGGAACGAGTTGCGAGCAGGAATGAGAATCTATCTCAGAATCTCAGGGGGGCTGTCCCAGCCCCCCTCCCCACGCGGCAAAGCCGCGCGGGTC
>CAYFWA010000787.1:0-3611 GCA_964346625.1 uncultured Myxococcales bacterium | reverse complement strand
GGCCATTGGCGGCTGATCTCGGGCTGTTGAGCTGCCGAGTTCCGGGGGGCGCGCGCCCCAAGTCGATCCCCGTGCGCTGACAGTGAGGCCCGACGAGAAAGGGATGGCGGACGCGTTTGACACGCAAGGGTTCGGAGCGCTCGAGGGAGACCTGGCGTTGGATCGCGTCGAGGCTCCCCTCGACGCGCAGGGAGCGGTGCGTCCGCGACGGTTGCATCTCGAGGACGGGGAGATCCTGGAGGTGCGGGGGATCGATGATCGCTGGTACGACGCGGCGGCCAACTATTTCCGCGTGCGGCTCAGCGACGGCAGCCGGGCCCTGCTGCGGCAGGATCTGGAGACCGACCGGTGGGCGGTGGTGCAACACCGGCTGCTGGACGCCTGAGGTGCGAGCCGCCGTCGCGGTGGACCGCCACCGGCGGGGTCAGCGGTCCGATTGGAGGCTCACGGGTGCTGCAGGTGGCCGGGGTTGGTGACTGGGAGGCTCACGGGTGCTGCAGGTAGATGGGGTTGGTGACTGGGAGGCTCACGGGTGCTGCAGGTAGATGGGGTTGGTGACGCCGAAGGGGCGTCGGCCGGGGTGCACGGGTGACAGATCCCCGTCGCCCCGGGCGTGCAGCACCACCCAGGTGCGCCGGGCCGGGTCGGGGTCCACCGGCACCACGATGGGGTGGACGAAGCGCTGGCCGGGGCCCGCGTGGTGGGGGTCGGGCTGCAGCGTGAGCACCGCGGTGGTCTCGCCGTCCACGATCACCTCCAGGGAGTCGGCCGGCACCCAGCTCGCCGCCTGCACGGTGACGGTCAGGGTGGCGGTGGCGTCCGCGGTGGTGACGGTCTCGCCCAGGCGCTCGCCGCCGGGCCCGCGAACGTTCACGTAAAGCCCGCCGCTGACGAACACGTCGCCGGAAAGAAGCGCCAGCCGCACGTCCTCCGGGATCACGAGGTGCGCGTCGTCGTGGCCGAAGTACATGCAGGTGCGGGGGTAGCCGGTGGGCCCCTTGTACAGGTGGTGGTTGTCCGAGCTGCCCACCACCACCTGGTCGCGCCCGTGATCGAGCAGGGCGAACCAGTCGGCCACCGAGCCCTCGCGGTTGGAGGCGAAATCCGAGCCGTTGAAGGCCTCGATGAGGTCGAAATCGGCGCTGTACAGCTCGTTGCCATCGACGGTGTCGCGATCCAGGCGCGCGGCGGTGAAGTAGCCGCCGATGGAGTCGCTGCGCGGGTGGTTCACGATGATCAGCGGCGCCTCGGGCAGCTCGTGCACCCTGTCGAAGACCTCCTGGGGCGTGTGGTAGATCCAGTCGATGGCGCCGTCGTTGGGCAGCTCCGGGCGGCGCACAAGCGGCATGATGCCGAAGTGGCCGTACTCGAAGGTGGTGAGCTCCGACGAGGAGATCCCGGCCACGCGGTGGTCGAGGCCCAGAGACTCCACCCACGGCTGGGGGTCCGCCACCCACTCGTGATCGGAAAACACCGGCAGATCGAGCCCGTCGGCCACCATGCCCGCCACCTTGTAGTCCGGCGGATCCCGGGAGTCCACCGAGTGGTGGGTGTGCACGTGGAGATCGGCGCACAGGTAGCCGGTGGTGTCCACGCTGCGCACCGGGGCGGCCTCGATCTCCACGGGGCCGGTGGCGTCCACCGTCACGTGGGTGTCTGCCACCTCGTACTCGTAGCCGCGGCTCACGATCACCCGGTGGGTGCCGGCCGGGGCGCGCAGCTCCGCGAAGCCGTCCACGTCGTAGTGCTGGTGCAGCCGGCCGCGGCGCTCCTGGACCACGCCGAAGGACTCGGGAACGACCACCGGGGGCTCGTCCGGGATCACCTGGATGCGCGCGGGCGCCGGCGCCAGGGTGGACGCGTCGTCCACCGCCACCGCGATGAGGCCGCTTTCGCCGAGCTCCAGGTCCGCGCTGTCCTGCTGCGGCTCCACCTCGACGCCGGCCGGCAGGGGGTAGCCCCGGCGCTGGGCCACCAGCGTGACCGCCTCCTGGGGAGGCACGCGCACCGCATAGGTGCCGTCGGCCTGGCTCCGGGTACGGCTCAGATAGTCGCCGTCCTCCTCTCCGGTGGCGCCCGCGCGCAGCACGTGGATCCAGGCGTGGGGCACCGGCGCGCCGGCGTGATCGGTGACCGTACCGGTCACCGCGCGCCAGGGCTCCGCGCCGTCGACCTCGCGCAGGGCGGCGAGCACGCCGTCGAGCTCGGGCCCTCCCGCGAGGATCTCGTAGTAGGGCTCCTCCAGCAGGGTGCAGGCGTCGGCGAAGCGACCCCCGCTGCCCAGGAAGATCGCGAAGCCGCTCTCCTCCATGCCGAAGGAGAGCCGACCCGTGGGGCGCCGCCACAAAAAGCCCCACTCGCCGCCGTCGAAGGCCACCCAGTCCACCGCGCCGGCCGGGTCTTCGTAGCCGCGATCCGTGGTGAACTTCTGGTTGCGGCTGAAGTGGAAGAACCCGTACAGCTCGAACAGCGACAGGTCCAAAGGTACCGGCTCGTTGTTGAGCAGCCCGAGGCGCACCTGCAGCCGCGGCTCGCCCGGCGCGAGCACGTAGTCCAGGTAGCCCGGCAGCCCCACGTCGGCGGAAAACAGCGCCCCCATGGGCCCCTCGAGAAACGGGATCTTGCGATAGGTCCCCACCACGCGGACCACGGCGTCGCCGCCGTCCGAGCCGTCGCGCAGCACGGTGACGCTCTCGGGGTCGAGCATCTCGTTGGAAAGCCCGGTGAGGGTCTCGCCGTAGGAAGACCACCCCATGGGCCTGCCGTCCTCGCCCACCGCGTCCACCGCCAGGATCTCGCCGCCGAAGCGGCTGTAGCCGTCGGAAAAGCCATCGGCCTCGATGTACACGGCGATGCGCTCGTTGACCAGCACGTAGTCGCCCACCGCCACGCGGTGCCGCGCCCGGGGCTGCACGATGTCCGCCTCGCTGGCCACCCGCGCCGCCCGGGCCTCGCCCGCCGCCCGGGCGCCGAAGGGCTCCGGGTGTCCGTCCGGGTCCCCGGTCTCGATGTCCACCACCGTGCGCGCGCACGGGTCGGGCGCGCCGTCGTCGCCCGAGCAGCCGAGGCCGCCGACGACCCCGAGGCCACCCAGCCCGCCCAAACCGCCCAAAGCGAGGATCGGGAAGAGCAGATGGGGCAGCCACGCTCTCCGCGTCGCGCGCGGGGACCGGCCCGATCTCGATCCCGGCTCGCGCGCCGATGCGTCCCGCGCGCCGGGATGATGCGGATGGGGGGTAGCTCGAGGCTCTCGCGGAAGGGACGGATTGATGCTCATAATTTTGTAATTATATCGTAACCCAATGCAAATCCGGATCGAAAAACGCCAGCGACACCCGGACATCGCGTCTGCTCTGGGCGAGGGGTGGGTTCGGTGTGGTAAGGTGATCCAGATTCTGCATGGGGCCGCCGCGAGCCGGGCCCGGTTTCCCTGCTGGGGCCCGCGCGCCGGTCGATGGACCGCAGCGGCCGCCCGCGGCCGCCCGCGGCCGAGCCCCCTGGATGATTCTGCGGATCATGCTCGATTCCAAGGACCCACAGCAGGCCGACGCGCCCCCCCCGGCGACCGCGGAAACCCCGGCGGCGGCGGAAACCCCGGCGACCGCGGAAAC
>CAYFWA010000786.1:0-3622 GCA_964346625.1 uncultured Myxococcales bacterium | reverse complement strand
CACGGACACGGACACGGACACGGACACGGACACGGACACGGACACGGACACGGACGCGGTACTGGATGCCGCCGCCGACGCCGACGCCGGTCCCGAGGTGCTCTACGCGGATCCCAGCTACGATGCCCCGGCCGCGGTCGAGGTGGAGCGCCGCCGCGAGCTCGAGCACCAGCGTCAACGCCAACGCCAGCTTCAGCAGCGAGCGCGCGACCCGCAACCCGACGAGCCCGCGCAAGCCCCAGACGCCACGGCCCCCCAGCGCGAGCCCAAGGTCGTGGTTAACCTGGAGGCCGCGGCCGAGCCCGGCCCCGAGGTCGAGCCTTCTCCCGAGCCTTCTCCCGAGCCTTCTCCCGAGCCTTCTCCCGAGCCTTCTCCCGAGCCTTCTCCCGAGCCGACGCAGGCCGCCGATCCGCAGGCCCGCGCCGAAGCGAACGATCAGGCCGGCGCCGATGCCCCGGCGGGCGAAGACAGCGGGGCTGACGCACGCGCTGGAGCGCGCGCTGGAGCGCGCGCTGAAGCCGGCGCCCCGGCGGGCGAAGACAGCGGGCCTGACGCGCACGCTGAAGCCAGCACGGGCGACGCGGACCCGACAGGCCCCGCGGAGGCAGCCACCCCCGAGGCCGACAAGGCCGCCGACAGCGAGCCGGACAAGGCCCCTGATCACGAGCCGGACAAGGCCCCCGAGCCGGCGGCCGCGCAGGTAGCCGGTGACGCCGAATCCGATACCAAGGACACCCGCGAGGATCTGCTCGCCACCACGCCCTTCCGCGGGCTCCAGATCCAGTCCGAGGACGAGGCCACCTTCTTCACGGAGGCCCACCCCGAGCAGGTCCCCGTGGTCGAGGACTTCAGCGACCTCGAGGGCCCGCCGCGGCTCGGCGCCCGGCGCCGGCCGGACCGGAGCCGCCGCAACGGTCTGCTCGCCCTCGGCGCGGTGGCCGTGGTCGGCGTCGCCGCGGTGTGGATCTCCCTGAGCGGCACCAAGAGCGCCGGGGACGGCAGCAACGACGCCACGGCATCCTCGGCTGCGGACTCTTCTTCGAACCGCGCCGCGGAACGCACCGCCCCGGCCCGCCGCTCCGTCCGGGCCCGCCCGGCCAGCGACCGCCCGGCCGACGACCCGCGCGCCGACGAGGATTTGCTGGCCCGCCGCCCGCGACAGTCCCCACCGCGAGCGCTCGGAACCACCGCCGTCGACACGCCCTCGGCCCGCCTGTCCGCCCTGGCCGACGCGGCAGCCGCTCCTCGCGAGGCCGCACCGCGCCCCGGCGTGGGCATGGGAGCCGCCGCTGGCGACGCGGCCAACGAGGCCAACGCGGCCAGTGAACCCACCACCGGCGCGGATCCGGCCCGCCGGCCCGCCGCGGAGCCCGCGGCCCGCAACGCGGCCCGCAACGCGACCCGCAACGCGACCCGCAACGCGGCCCGCAACGCGGCCCGCAACGCGACCCGCAACGCGACCCGCAACGCGACCCGCAACGCGACCCGCAACGCGGCGCGCAACGCGGCGCGCCCCGCGGCTCCGACCACGCCTCGGCCGACGACCCGCCCCGCGCCCCACGCGCCCGCGCGCATCGTGGTGATCCCCCCGGTCATGCCTGCGGACGTGGTCGAGCCCGTGCCCGCCGCGGCCGTCCCGACCGCTGCGGCCCGCCCCGCCACGACTCGCCCGGGCACGGCCAGGCCCGGCGCCAAAGCCGCCGCTCGCCCCGCCGAAGCGAGCTCCGCCGCCGGCACCGGCCCCCGCGCTGGCGCTGGCGCTGGCGCTGGCGGCCAAGCCACGGCCCGCCCGCGCCCCGCCACCCCGGGCGCGGCCGACGACGCGGCGGCCATGCCCCGGCCCGACGATCCCGTCTCCACGGTGAACGTCGCCGACGAGCTGGCCGAAAGGGCCCGTGGCCTGCTACGCAGCAACCGCGGCCAGGCCGAGAAGCTCGCCCTCGAGGCCCTGGCCAAGCAGCCCGGCCATCGCGGCGCCCGCCGCGTGCTGGCCAGCGCGCTTTCCGCCAAGGCCAAAACGCTGCTCTACTCGGGCAACAACACCGGCGCCCTCGCCGCGGCCACCCGGGCCACGCAGCTCAACCCCGGCCACGCCAACGCCTGGTTCTACCAGGGCGTGGCCCGCTACGAGCTCGAGCGCAAGGCCGGCGCCCGCCGCAGCCTCCGGCGCTTCGTCAAGCGCTGCCCCCGCTGCGGCTACAACTCCACCTACGCCCGCCAGCTCCTCAAGACCCTCGCGCGCTAGCGGATCACCTTGGACGCCGGGAACAAACGATCCGCGCCCGCGGGGTTGCGCGCGCCGTCGCGCCTCGGCTGCGCGCGCCGTCGCGCCTCGGACCCCGAGTCCAGAGATCCTGACATACCCCGCCCAGGGGCGGGCGATTCAACCGGCTCTACGCGCCATGGCCTCGATCACCCGCGCGTGCTCGGCCTCGAGCCGAGCAACCTGCGCTCCGAGATCGTCGGGAGGTCCACCGGCTCCCGGGGTGGACGCGGCAGCAGCCGCCGCCCGCTCCAGCGCCATCGCCTCCCGTGAGCACGCCGCAGCGTGACAATTGGCCGCCGCACCCTTGAGCGTGTGCGATAGCTTGGCGATGGTCGACCAATCCCCGCGGCCGCGCGCATCCCGAAGCTCTCCCATTAACCGCGTGGAGTCCTGAATGAACAGCTCGAGGATCTCTCCGAGGATCTCCTCGTCCTCCCCGAGCGTCTGGAAGAGGCTCGCTCGGTCCCAAACGGGGACGGCGTCGTCCGGGGGTGTCTCGCTGAAAGCGACCTCGCCAGCGGCCGATACCCGGGACGCGCCGGGGCTACCCGAACCGCCGGAGCCACCCGAACCGCCGGGGCCACCCGAACCGCCGGAGCCACCCGAGCCGCCGGAGCCACCCGAGCCGCCGGAGCCACCCGAGAAGCCGGAGCCACCCGAGAAGCCATAGCCACCCGAGAAGCCGGAGCCACCCGAGAAGCCAAAGCCACCCGAGCCGCCGGAGCCACCCGAGAAGCCGGAGCCACCCGAGAAGCCGGAGCCACCCGAGAAGCCGGAGCCACCCGAGCCGCCGGAGCCACCCGAGCCGCCGGAGCCACCCGAGAAAGCCGCCCTGGCAGCCTCGCCAGGAACGCGCGGGGCCCACGTCGCTGAATTGACCGGTGGCCGCTCGTCGGAAAAGCCCGGCGGCGGCGCGACCGATGCCCCACGCGGCGGCGCGACCGATGCCCCACGCGGCGGCGCGACCGATGCCCCACGCAGCGGCGCGACACCCGCCTGTTCCCCGATCGCAGCAATTCGACGGATGCGCTCCTCCAGTCGGTCGGGGCACACCGGCTGCTGCCGCTCGCTGGTGGGGCGGGAATAGCCCGCCGCGGTGGCCGCCTCGACCCAGCGGTCGAGCAGCAGATCCTCGTCCTGGTCGAGGGCGTCGATGATGGGTCGCAAGCTCACGGTCACCTCCAAGTGGAGCGCTGGGGTGCAGATGCAATTGCCCTGCCACCGGCCGACAATTCTCCGCCACCCCCCCCGAGAAGGTGCCCCCACCTCATCACCCCCAAAAAGGCCAATATTTCAGGATGAGGGCTCGCGCAAGAATAAGCTCGACGCACCGAGGGCGCCGAGGCGCAATTCTGT
>CAYFWA010000785.1:1669-3622 GCA_964346625.1 uncultured Myxococcales bacterium | reverse complement strand
GCTGGGTCTGTCCGCCGCTACGCTGTCCGTCGCTGGGTCGCTGGGTCTGTGCGCCGCTACGCTGTCCGTCGCTGGGTCGCTGGGTCTGTGCGCCGCTACGCTGTCCGTCGCTGGGTCGCTGGGTCTGTCCGCCGCTACGCTGTCTGTTGCTGGGTCTGTCCGCCGCTACGCTGTCCCTGCTGCTCAAGGTTGCTCGAGGTTGCTCGAGGTTGCTCGAGGTTGCTCGAGGCTGCTCGAAGCCTCCCGCGTCGACCCTAGTGACGGATCAGAACATTACTTCGTCTTGCTCAGAACTTCCACGGCTTTTTTGGCCCGGTCTCCGAGCGTCGCCTTTTGCCATCCAGCCCCTTTGAGGGGCGTCGTGTCCGAGGTCAGCTTCTCGAGCGCCGCCAGGTCCCCGGCGAGGTCGGGGCGGGGCTTGAGCTTGGGGTTGGCCAGCCCCTCCACGGCGATGAGCCGGGCCACCCAGGACTCGTGGCTCAGCCCCTCGCGCAGGGCCGCCAGCAGCGCCTTGCGCTGATCGGGCTGCTTTTTCCAGACCACGGGCAGATCCCCGAGGGCCTGATTCAGCACCCGGGGAGGGTAGACCTCCTCGGTGGGCAGCTTCTCGTAGGCGAGGCGCAGGGCCCGGGCCGGGTCGAGCTGCATCAGGAAACCGACGGTGATCATCCGCACCGCGGCCCACAGCCACTGCCGCTCCGGGTCGGGCAGGCCCACGTAGGGCGCGCCGATGACGGGCGCGAGGCCCTCGAAGACGGGATCGCCCTCGAACAGCACGGCCAGCTCGAGCAGGTGCTCGATGTAGCTGACCCGGCGCACCGTGGGGTTGGGCGGCTCCTTGTTGGCGGCCAGCACCTTCATCACCCGCCGCAGCTCCTTGGTGGCCAGGTCGCGCACCTCGTTGCCCAGGGCCTTGGGATGCGCCTTGGCGGTGATCCGCAGGGCCGCGGCCGCATAGGCGCGCACCTTCACGTCGGGATCGGCCGCCAGCAGGCCCCGCAGAAACTCCACGCCGTGTCGTTTATCCAGTAACCCGATGGTCAAAAGCAGCGCACCATGGTTCTTCTTGGCGAGCTTCTTGTCCTTTTTCACCGCCTTCATGAAGCGACGAGCAGTGGCCGTGCGCACGGTGGGCCCGGCCTCCTTCCAGAAGTAGCCGAGCAGACAATTCGGCGAGACCACGCGCTTTTCGTCCCACTGGAACAGCTCCCGGTGCTCTGGTGGCACCAGGGCTGCCACCAGGTTCGCCCCCCGGCGTCCCAGGGCGTCGAGGATCTGGTGGATGGAGTGATCCCCGCCCTCGCCGTGGGGCCCGAACACGATCCAACGGGCCAACACCTGCTCGATCTTGCGACGGAGCTTGGGAGCGGCGAAATACCAGGCCGAAAAGAGCCCGTCTTTGGCCCGCACGATCTCGGCCGGGTCGCCGCCCTCGGTCCTGACCCGGGGCAGCAGGCGCTTGGTCAGATCCGCGGCGATCTTCCGGGCGTCCTTGCGCGAGGAGGCCTTGAGCGCCTTTTCCAGCTCGAAGAAGCGCTCGATGCGCACGAGCTGGTAGGCCGCCTCCTGCCGGACGCCCAGCTCCTGATCCGCGTCATTGACCACCTTGGCCAGCCGGAAGGCGTCCTTGGACGCGCCCCAGTTCTTCACGTCCTCCTTGGAGACCTTGCAGCCCGCTGCGGCCAGGGCCGCCAGAACGACGCTCAGAACCAACCACCGCGCGAGCCGACGCGGCCCCCTGCGGTACACCCCGCGCCTCGCCCTCGGCCCCCGCGACCCGCGGACCATCCCCGTCGGCACCACTGGACTGCCTCGATGAAAGCTCGCCATGATAAACTCCAGATGACACAGGATATTCATCTGTTGCAGGTCCGTCAATCCCGGGAGGATCCTCTTGTTTTCTGGGTTTGGACCGTGCGGCTCGAAGGACCAGGACTGGTCGGGATCCCTTGG
>CAYFWA010000785.1:0-1569 GCA_964346625.1 uncultured Myxococcales bacterium | reverse complement strand
CCCCGAGGCGCGGCGAGCCCTCCTCCCCGAGGCGCGGCGAGCCCTCCTCCCCGAGGCGCGGCGAGCCCTCCTCCCCGAGACGCGGTGTCGTGTCTGGCGTGATGGTGGGGGCGATCTGGGGGGCGGTCATCCTGCTTGCGCCGGCCGCGCGGGCCACCCCGCTGGAAAACACCCACGTGGGAGGCGTGAACCGCGGGAGCGTGGTGGAGCCCCATCCGGCGTCCATCGCCCACAACCCGGCGGCCATCGGGCTGCTCAAGGGCACCCACGTCTTTCTGGACGGCACGGTGCGCCTGGAGACCGGGCGGATCCGGCGGGCACCCATCGACTCGAGCACCGGGGTCCCGCCCGCGGGGAGCGCGGAGGGAGACCTGCGCTTCGAACGGGAACGCTACGCCCACTTCACGCCGGATCTGTACCTCGGGGCCACCTCGGATCTCGGCACCGATCGGGTGGTGCTCGGCGTGGCGGTGTTCACCCCCTTCGGCGAGCTCCAACGCTTCGCCGATCCGACCGACCGCGCGCCCCCCAACGGCGACGCCTCGCTGCGCTACCACCGGATCCGCTCCGAGTGGTTCCACCTGTTCGTGCTGCCGGTGGTGGCGGTCAAGCTGCACGAGCGGCTGCGCATCGGCCTCGGATTCGGCTATGTGCGCTCCATGCTGCGGCTGTCTTTCGGCCGCGACTGCGCCATCCGCTCCTGTCGCGGGGGGGTGGCCGAGACGCCGCCTTTCGAGGATCCCCGCTGGACCGAGAAAGTCACCGTGAACGGTGGGGAAAACAGCTTCATGTTCAACCTCGGGGTCATGCTGCGGCTCCCCGGGGGGTTCGACGTGGGCCTCGCCTACCGGAGCAAGGTGGTGGGCGTGAACCAAAACGACATCGACACCGAGGGCGACGCCACGGTGCGACTTTACGACGCCAACGCCACGGTGCCCGGCTGGAAGACCGTGCGCGGCCGAGCCCGGGTCTCCTACGAGCTGCCCGACTCCCTGGCCGTGGGCGTCAAGTGGCAACGCAAGGCCTGGGACGCCATGGCGGGGTTCGAATGGGTGCGCTGGGGCGTGCACAAGAAGCTCGAGCTCTCGCTGTCGGGCAACGCCTTCCGCGGGGCGGACATGTCGAACTTCGACCTCAACTTCGTGCGCCACCGGGGCTTTCAGGACGTGTTCCGGATCCGGCTGCTGGCGGGGCGGCGCTGGGAGTCGCTGCACCTGTCCTGGGGGGCGATCTTCGAGTCCTCGGCGGTGCCGCGTCGCTGGCTGTCGGCGGCCGCGGTGGACGCCCACAAGCTGGATCTGCTCATCGCCTTGACCTGGCGACCCCACAAACGCGTCGGGCTCTACGTCGGCTACAGCGTCACCCTGGCCCCGGAGGTGGAGGTCACCAACTCCGGCTTCGATCCCCGCTACGCCACCGGCTGCGTCGACGATCAGGTGGACATCCTGTGGAGCGACAACTGCAAACGCGTGGCCGAGGGCCAGGGACTGCCGACGGCCGCAGGCAGCTACTGGCAGATGGTGCACCGACTCGGCCTGGGAGTATCCTTTGATTATGAGTAAGGGCTCG
>CAYFWA010000784.1:0-3638 GCA_964346625.1 uncultured Myxococcales bacterium | reverse complement strand
GGCCTGGATGCAGCGCGTCAGATGGCCCCAGACGGTGCTCTCGGCCAGCCCGCGGTGCTCGGCGACCTGCGCCGGGGTGAGGCCCTGGCGCAGCAGCGCTAGGGAGGCGAGGTCCGAGTCGCCGGCCAGGTCACCGGTGTCCCGTGCCGGCGGACGCGCCGGCAGGTCGCGGGTGCGGTCGGCGGGCCGGGCCGGCAGACTCGCCGGGCGGCCGTGCTCGGCCTCGTGCTCGGCGAGCACGCTGAGGAAGTCGTCGGCTAAGCGCTCCAACTTGATGGCGCCGACGCCGCTGATGCGGCTGAATTCCTCCCGGTTGCGCGGGCGGTAGCTGAGCATTTCCTTAAGCGCGGCATCGCCGAAGATCATATAGGGCGCGACCTGCTGCGCTGTGGCCAACTCCCGCCGGCGCTGGCGCAGACGCTCCCAGAGGGCCTGCGCCTCGGGGTCGCTCGGCACGCTGTCGTGTGCCGCGCGCCGCTCGCTGCGGGCCTTAGGCAGCGGGTCGCGCCGGAAACGCACCGGCTGCTCGCCGCGTAGGACCGGCCGGGCCTGTTCGGTGAGCCGCAGGCCCCCGTAGCCCTCCACGTCCACCGCGGCGAAGCCGGCCGCCACTAGCTGGCGGTAGACGGACTTCCACTGGCCGGCATTGAGCTCCTTGCCGATGCCGTAGGTGCTGATCCGGTCGTGGCCGAAGCGCTGGATGCGGGCGTTGGACTTGCCGAGCAGCACGTCGGCGAGGTGGGTGGCGCCGAACTTCTGTCCGGTGCGATAGATGCACGACAGCGCCTTCTGGGCCGCCACACGGCCGTCCCAGGTGTCCACCGGCGTGAGACAGGTATCGCAGTTGCCGCAGGGCTCGGGCAGCTGCTCGCCGAAGTAGTTGAGCAGGGTGCGGCGGCGGCATTCGATGGTCTCGCACAGGCCCACGAGGGCGTCCAGCTTGTGCTGCTCGACGCGCTTGAAGCGCTCCTCCGCCTCGCCCTTGTCGATGATCTGCTTGAGCGTGACCACGTCCCCAAGGCCGTAGCACAGCCAGGCGTCCGCCGGCAGGCCATCGCGGCCCGCCCGGCCCGTCTCCTGGTAGTAGGCCTCGACGCTCTTGGGCAGGTCCAGGTGGGCGACGAAGCGCACGTCCGGCTTGTCGATCCCCATGCCGAAGGCGATGGTGGCGACCACCACCACGGCATCGCCCTGGATGAACCGGGCCTGCCGCGCGCGGCGCTCGTCCGGCGGGTGGCCGGCGTGGTAGGCGATGGCATCGAAGCCCTGGGCGCGCAGAAACTCCGCGGTCTCGTCCACCTTGCGGCGGGAGAGGCAGTAGACGATGCCGGCGTCGTTGGGGTGCTCGTCGCGCAGAAACTCCAGGAGCTGGCGGCGCGGCTGGGTCTTCTCGACGATCCGATAGCAGATGTTCGGGCGGTCGAAGCTGGAGACGAACGGCTCGGCTTGGCTCAGCTCCAGGCGGGTGACGATCTCGTTGCGGGTGGGGGCGTCGGCGGTGGCCGTGAGCGCGATGCGCGGGATCTCGGGCCAGCGCTGGTGTAGGCGGTCGAGCTGGATGTACTCGGGGCGGAAGTCATGGCCCCATTGCGAGACGCAATGGGCCTCATCGATGGCGAAGAGGGCGGGCGTTACGCGGTCCAGTAGCGCCAGGAAGCGCTCGGTGAGGAGCCGCTCCGGGGCGACATAGAGCAGATCCAGGCTGCCGTCCACGAGCGCCTGCTCCACCCGCTGCTGCTGATCGAGCATGAGCGAGGAGTTCAGGAAGGCCGCCCGCACGCCGAGCTGCGTCAGCGCATCCACCTGATCCTGCATCAAGGCGATGAGTGGCGAGACCACAATGCCCGTACCCGGGCGCAGCAGGGCCGGGATCTGGTAGCACAGGGATTTGCCCCCGCCGGTGGGCATCAACACCAGGGCATCGCCCCCGGCGGCGACATGCTCGATGATGCGCTGCTGCGCACCGCGAAAGCTCGAATAACCGAAGACGCGGCTTAAGACCTGTTCGGCGGATTGGGCGGCGTTGTCGACAGGGGGGTCAGGCATCATCACGCGGGGTCCCGTGTCAGGCATGGCGCGATGCTCAGCCCATCCGCACGCCGTCCCGGCTCACGACCGGCTCGTCGCTCACCCCCTCGGCGGTGTGCATCACGGGCTTGGGCATCACCCGCCGGTCGCCGGCCTCGAGCACCCCCTCCTGGCCGCCTATCGTCAGGCCAAAGCGCCGGGCGTCCACGGCGTCGAGGGCGTCCACACCACGGTTCCGGGGTGGGGCCGAAGGGGCTGGCGGGATCGACGTATCGGCTCACCGCGTCACGCCGACGGGCCCGCCTGGCGCGACGCGCACGCTCGCTGAGCGGACCGTCGAGCGCCTCGTGCCCGGGCTCGATCGGCATCGGTCGCCTCCGCTGTCTGCCTCACCTCAGGTGGAAGTGTAGCGAAATCTGGGGGCGAGCGGGCGGCCTTGGCTTGGCTGACAGGGGCTCGGCATCGATCTCGGCTGTTGGTCGATGCTATCCCGGCGGGACGCCGCGCCCACAGCGCGTGCCAGGTTTATCGCGGCCGGAATACCGCGCGCCCGGGCCGAGACGCCGAAAGCCATACAACCGACAGCGACAGCCAACCCCGTATCGCCGGCAAAAAGCGTGATTTGACAGCGCCTTGCCGCTTAGGGAAGCGCGCGGAGGAAATCCAGTGTCCGGGCGGCCGCCTCATCCAGGTTCTGCGCCAGGCTACGCCCGGAGGCCCTGCGCGGCTTGAAGCTGTGCTCGCCGTCCGCAATCCAGGCCAACTGCACCGCCGGGCTCAGCGCGTAGCCGGCGACCTCGTCGCGCGTGCCGAAGGGGTCCCGCTCGCCCTGGCAGATGAGCGCCGGGGTGCGCAGCGCGGCCAGGGCCTCAAGGCGGATGCGCTCCGGCTTACCCGGGGGATGGAAGGGGTAGCCCAGGCAGACCAGCCCGGCCGCGTCCACCTCGTCCGCGAGCCACGCCGCAATCCGCCCGCCCAAGGACTTGCCCCCAATAACGAGGGTCCCGCCACCCGCCGGCGCCACGGCGATGGCCTCGCGCAGGGCCGACACCAGTCTCTTCTCGCGGTCCGGCGGGCGCTTGCGCCCCTCGGCGGCGGCCCTGGCCATGTACGGAAACCACGGCCGCGCCACCCGCACGCCGCCGGCGGCCAGCCGCCCGGCCATCGCCGCCATGAACTCGGAGTCCGGCGGCTGGCCCGCCCCGTGCGCGAGGATCAGCAAGACCTCGGCGTGCGTCGGTCCGTCATAGCGTGTCTCCGGTATCATCGCCTCGCCCTCCGCCGCCGTGTCACCCGTCACGCTTCACACGTCGCCCTTCACGCGCCATTATTCACCGGTTGGCTGTTACGCCAAAACGGAGGAACCCCACCGATGAAGGCGATCCCGATGCGCGAGACCCGTGAACCGGAGGTCCTCGCCGAGAACGAGCGGCCTGCACCCGATTGGTCCAAGCGGCAAGGCCCCCACGACCCGCTGGCCGACCTGGCCGACGCCCACCACCGGCTCGAGGCCGGCATCATGACGGACAGGCGGGTGCTGACTCCCCCCCCCCCTACCCCTTTAGCGCCGGGTCATGCTGCGCGTCGCCCTCCTCTCCCCCACCCATGGG
>CAYFWA010000783.1:0-3640 GCA_964346625.1 uncultured Myxococcales bacterium | reverse complement strand
TGAGCCCCGAAAAACCGCGCTTTTTCGGGGCGAGGGGGGGTGGGACATCCCCCCTCAAAGTGTACAGTCGCGCAGGCCGGTGAAGGCGAAGTGGCACTGCGCGCAGTCGTTGGCCTGGGTAAAACCGTGGCGGGCCTGGTGGCAGTCGACGCAGGGCTCCGATCGGCGGTGGTCGCGGCTGGAAGCGGCGGGATCGCAGGCGCCGTTGCCGCCGTGGCAGCCGGCGCACTGCCAGGTCTCGGTCTGCCAGTGGCCGGTGACCGGCAGGTCGTGGCAGGTGGCGCAGTCGGGGTTGGCCCAGCCCGCGTGAGCGTCTGCGAGCAGGGGGGTCTGGGGTTGGCCGGAGTCGGGCTCGGTAGAGGCGTCCAGCGCCGCGTCCTCCGCGGTGTGGGCGTCGGCCCCCGGCGTTCCGGAGTCGCTCGCGGTGCCGGCGTCCCCCGGCGGATCACCGTCGCCAGGGGCGCAGGCCGCCCCGAGGGAGGCGGTGCCCCCCGCGATCGCCGCCGCCACGGCCACACCGGCCACCACCGCCATCACCGCGCGCGGAGAGCACCCGGCCAGCCGCGCGGATTCGAGCTCCGCCGGGCCGGGGATGCCGGCACTGCTGGTGCGACGTGGCGCGGAGTGACTCACCGCTTCCCTCGAGCCGGATCCGCGGCGGTCTCACCCTGGCGCTGGCGTAGCCGCCGGCGCTGGCGTAGCCGCCGGCGCTGACGCAGCCGCCGGCGCTGGCGCTGCCGCCGACGGAGCAGCAGACCGAGCCCACCCAGCAGCAGCAGGCTGGTGAGGGGCGGCAGCGCCGGTGCGGGCGTCGAGGCCTCCGAGCCGCGCGGCTCGGCCGTGGCGCAGCCTCCGCCGTTGGCGTCGGGATCGCCGGCGTCCAGGCCCGCGTCACCACCGAGGTCAGCGTCCGCGCCGGGGCCCACGCCGCTGTCGGAGCCAGGGGCTCCGGCGTCGGGGGAGGGCACGCCAGCGTCGCCGCCGGTGGGCGCGCCATCGTAGCACGACGGGGGATCCGCCAGGTAGGCATCCAAGAAGTCCCGCAGATCCTGGATCGGCGCCAGGGGAAGGCCCCACCACTCGCCCCCGGGGGCGTACCAGCCCCAGGGCTCGCGGACGAGCACCGTGCCGTCGCAATCGATGACGTAGCCCGAGTAGTAGCCGCTGCCGTAGAAGGCGTCGCGGATGGCGTCGTCGGGCTCGGTCTCGTGTCCCACGTAGTCCACCGCCATGGGGATCTCGAAGTCGGGGTCGGGGTCGGTCTTCATCCAGGACGCGCGCTGGGCGCGCTCCTCCATGGTGCGGGTGATGCTGTAGGGATGGCTCCAGCCCAGGTCCGTGGATTCGTAGCCCTCCTGAAAGGGGTACTCCTCGGGATGGGCCTCGTTGCCGTAGACCCACAGGAAGCTCACCCGGTCGCCGTACTCCTGATACATTCCTTCCATCACGTGGAAGTTGATGTACGAAGGCTGTCACGACGCGGATCCCACCGAGATCACCAGGGGGCGTCCATCGGTGAGATCCAACATGTCCACTGGCTGCATGTTCTCGTCGAGGGTTTGGAACAAGGGGGCCTGATCCCCGACCCCCACGTCCGCCCGGGCGGGGAGAGCCGCTCCGGCCACGAGCATCAGGCCGGTGACGCCGGCTACCAGTCCGGCCTGAGAGTGGCTCCTGAGCAATCGTCGTTTCATGGGTTCCTCCAGGGGTGAGCGCATTGACTAGCGCGATGCTGGTTTTTTGGAGGCCATTGGACATGCATGCAAGATGCCGAATCGAGACTCACTGGTTTTCTCAGGAAATTTAGCGCGTTGTATGGCAGCCAGCCGTCAAGGGGCTGAACACGAGCATTAAAAATCGCTGTATTGTTTAATTTTCGTAAATGACGATCACGATATTTCGTGGCACCTTGGGGGAGTGATCCTGCCCGCCGACTACACTCCCGAGTTCGACTCGCTCAAGCAGCTCCTGCTCGACATGGCCCAGGAGCGGTCGTTGGACCGGTTGCTCGCCATGATCGTCCGACGCTTCGCCCAGCGTGCTCACCTCGCCCTGGCCCGGCTCTGGTTGCTCCTGCCGGGCGATCGCTGCGAAGACTGCGTCTGGTCGTCGGACTGTCGGGACCGGAGCACCTGCTGCCACCTGGTGGCCAGCGCCGGACGACCCATGGCCGATCTCGAGGCCGACTGGAGCCGCCTCGATGGCGAGCACGCCCGCTATCCCCTCGGCGTTGGCAAGATCGGGCACGTGGCTGCTTCGGGCGCGCCGCTTTTCCTACCTGACGCGCAGACCCCGGGCGGCGCGGACCGCGGGTGGGTGGATCCCGACTGGGCCCGCGCCGAGGGGGTGGTGGCGGTGGGGGTGCAGCCGCTGACGCACCGTGGCCAGGTGCTGGGCGTGCTGGCGGTGTTTCTGCGCATGCCCTTTCCCGAGACCAATGAGAGCCGGGGCTGGCTCCAGCTCGTCTCGGACCACGCCGCCATCGCCATCAGCAACGCCCGGGCCTTCGAGGAGATCGGCCGGCTCAAACGGCAGCTCGAGGGGGAGAACGCCTATTTGCAGCAGGAGGTTCGCGAGGCCCAGGCCTATCACGGGCTGGTGGGCCGCAGCCCCGCCCTGCGGGCCGTACGACGGCAGATCGAGCTGGTGGCGCCCACCGACGCCAGCGTGCTCATTTTGGGGGAATCGGGGACGGGTAAGGAGCTGGTGGCCCGGGAGATCCACCAGCGCAGCGGGCGGGCGCATCGCCCGCTCATCAAGGTGAGCTGCGCGTCCATTCCGGCCAGTCTGTACGAGAGCGAGTTCTTCGGCCACGTGAAAGGCGCGTTCACGGGAGCGGTTCAGGATCGGCAGGGGCGCTTCGAGCTGGCCCACGGGGGCACCCTGCTGCTCGACGAGGTGGGGGAGATCCCCCCCGAGCTGCAGACCAAGCTTTTGCGGGTGCTGCAGGAGGGGGAGCTCGAGCGCGTGGGCGACGCGCGCACCCGCCGGGTGGACGTGCGGATCATCGCGGCCACCAACAAGCGCCTCGCCGACGAGATCGCCGCCGGGCGGTTTCGCGAGGACCTCTATTACCGGCTGAACGTGTTTCCCATGGAGCTCGGTCCTCTGCGCGATCGCCCCGAGGACATCGCCCCGCTGCTCGAGCACTATCTCGCGCTGGTGGCCCGGCGGCTGGGCCGGCCCGTGCCCACCCTCCTCGCCGGGCAGCTTCGGAGCCTGGAATCGTACCCGTGGCCGGGCAACGTCCGGGAGCTGCGCAACGTGGTGGAGCGGGCGATGATCCTGGCCCGCGACGGCACGCTCCGGTTCGATCTCGGCGCGGACCGCTTGGATCGCCCTTACCGCTCCGATGGGGAGAACGCCCTCTCCCGGGACGCCGCCGCCGATGCCGCGCCCGTGGTCACCATGGCCGAGCTCAAGCAGCGGGAGCAGGACAACCTCCGTCGGGCCCTGGAGCGCACCCGGTGGAAGGTCTACGGGCCGGGCGGGGCCGCCGAGCTGCTGGGCATGAAGCCGTCCACCCTGGCCTCCCGGATGAAGGCACTGGGGCTGCGGCGTGGGCAGCGGAGGCGAGGAGGGCACGGGGGGGAGCCGGGGCAGGGTGGACACGGGGGGGAGCCGGGGCAGGGTAGACACA
>CAYFWA010000782.1:0-3641 GCA_964346625.1 uncultured Myxococcales bacterium | reverse complement strand
CGACGTCGAGCGCGGCGGCAGATTTAGCCGACTGCGCACCGCCGACGCCACCTTCGGCCAGGTGACCGGTCGGCTGTGTCCCGTCACCAGGTTCGGCAATTGCTTGAAGGGCTGTGTGTCCCATTCCTCCGGCAGGATGACAATTACCTGCATCGGGGCCAGCGCCGCCAATGCCTCGGCTGCCTTTTGCTCAGTGTCATACAGCGCCGCGTCCAAAACCAGCACGGCCTCGGATGACAAGCCCTTCACCTCGTCAACCGTGTGGAGGATGTTGATCACTGGCAGTTGCTGAGTCGCGAAGGCCGCGTAAGCCTCCCGCCTCAGTTCCTGCTCGTCAGGACCGGCCAACACGATCACGCTGTATCACCCCTCAGCTTCTGCATCAATTCGTAGATCTCGCCGTCCGTCGGCTCCGGCACCGACAACATCGAGGGCCGCGCCAGGAACGGCGTGGTGTGCATCACGTCCATCGAGTAGCCTAATTTGACCACCGACATCGCGGCGGGCATCCGGGAGAGGAAGCGCTTGTAGTCCTCGTCCGTGAAGCCCTTCTCAGAGAAGGCCAGGTGCGCCATCTCCAGGTCGCGGTCGTCGGGGTTCTTGGTCTGGGAGAAGAAGGCGTTGTTGCAACTGCTCAGCACGCCCGGCGGCAGCTCGGAGACGGTCTGCACGATGGGATGGAGGAAGATGCGATACTTCCGCCCGTCGCGCCACATCGTCTGGAACAGGGCCGAGGCCGAGGCGGCGCCTGATCTGTCGTCGTCGCCCCCGGCGTCGGTGCCGGTCAGCACCTTGTTGGCCTCCTCGAACACGATCTGCAACACCGGCCCGGCCTCCTCGCCGATGGCCTCGCGCCTGCGCACCACGGCATCGTTGTACAGGTGCCAGGCCACCAGGCCCAGGATGGCGATCTTGGAATACTCGTCCATCTCGGCCCCGCCCTCCAGGATGGTGACGCCCCAGCGGTCCTCGGGCGGTCCCAATAATCCCAGGTCATCGACCGCCACGGTGTTCCCGCCTGATCCGTACATCCGCGCCATCTCGCCCTGCGTGAACGGCTCCAGTCGCAACAAGACGCCCTCCAGGCTCTGGATGCTGGCCCGGTCCCCGTCATCCTTCAATTGATCCATAAACGAGTGCAGGCGATCCACCCAGGCCGACATATCGACCTGTTTCGAGCGGTGGATAGCCAGCGCCTGGCGCTCGAAAGGCAACAAATCATTCATGTGATCCCCGGCCCGAGATAGCTCCCTCATCCCTTGCGCGGCCCGCGCGGCGTTGATCACGGCCTCCTCCTCGCGGTCCCGCACGCGGTTCCAGTTATCGTCCTGCAACAACACCTTGTCCGCGGTCAGCACACCGTGGTCCAGGTAGAGCTCGCGGGCCGCGCGGCGCATAAAGCCGAGCTGCCGGGCTCCCATCCGACCGGCGTTCTTGAACAGCTCACAGGTGGCCATCAGCTGGCGCTCCGGCTGGATGCGCTTCCCGACCTGCCAGGGATTCCAGCGGAAGGGCAGCATCGCGCCGGGGAACAACTGCCAGAGATCGGCCCGGATGTGCTCGTCTTCCATCGGGGCCTTGAGAATCTTGCGCCACCCGGCGCCGAAGTCGAGCACCACGGTGCGGTAATGCCATTCCCTGGTCGTCTCGTAGATCATCCGCTCGGCGGCCACCGTCTTGCCGTAGCCGGTGTCGGCCGAAAACACGCTGTGGAAGAAGCGATCGCGGCTCAATCGCAATGGTGCCTCCGTCAGCTCGGCCCGCTCGGTGCTCCATTGGTGACCGAGTATCACATCGCCGGGCATATCGGGCACGAAGGCGAAGGCCGGGATGCGCTCCTGCGTGGTGACCGAGAGGCCTTCCTCAAATAAAACAGGTGCGGTGTAGGCCGCCAGCTGCAACGGCAATAACAGGGACGAATCCTTGTAGGCTTCCAGAGCACCGGCGATGCGTTCCTCGCGCGTCGAGGGCGTGAACGCCAGAGCGTGTCTGCAAATATAATCCTGCTCCTCTTCGTCCAGGAGCCGCGTCTGCACCGGCGTCACCACCAGCTCCCCCGCGCCCTGATAGGCCTGGCGCAGCGCCACCTCAGCCGTGGTCGCGCCCTGTTCGCTCTTCGTCAATACGTAGAGGTCGGTCAGGTACGCGCCGTCGAGGGTGGCTTGTCGTAGCATTTCCTCCTGCGAGCGCAGGATCTGGGTCAATTGAGCAGCGGGATCGTTCCACCACTGGTAGGAGCGACTCAGGCTGAAGCTGGGCATCAGGCCCACGCCGATTCCCTGTCCCAGACTGCGGCCCAGGCTGCGCCCCACGCTGCTGCCGACGCCGCGCGAGACGCCGTGACTGCGCGATTGGCCGGTGGTGACGCCGTCGGCCTCGGAGCGCGTGCTGGCCCACGAGCGCGTCTCAGAATGGGAGACGGTGTCGGCCACTGAGTGCGAGGTGGAATGGAAGGTGCCGTGAGCCGTGGACTGCCCCGTGCTCTCCGACGTGCCGTGGGATTCCGACTCGGTGGTGGCCTCTGATACGGTGTCCGAGGATGATCGGGTGGACGAGGAAAACGAGCTGCTGGAGTGCGAGGTGGAGGTGATGCTGTGGGCCGGGGTGGTGGAAACCGTCGAGCTCTGGGAACTGCTCGACCCGCCGCTGACCCCCGCCGAGACACCCTGGCTCTGTGACTGTGATGTGCCGGTGGACGTGCTCTCTGCTGTCCCCTGGCTCTGGGAGCTCGAAGCACTTTGTGATTCACCGGCGCTGGCGCCGATGCTCTGGGTTGATCCTAGACTGGCCCCGGCCGAGGCCACACCAGGAATACCGACGCTGCCGTTGACCTGCTCGCTGATCGACAGCCCGGCCGAGACGCCCCGGCTGTTCGATGAACTCTGTCCTTGAACGCTTCCCGCGCTCTCGGTCACGCCGTGTTGCTGAGATTGTGATTGAGACGTGCCTTGCGAGGCGCCCGCGCTCCAGCCCGAGCTTTGGCTGCTGCCTGTTGTATGACTGGTCGAGGTGACGGCGGGCATATTCGTCGTGCTGGTCGAGCTGCTGGAGGAACCACCGCTGCTTGAGGCCCGGCCTTGTGTGTGCGCGGTGCCTTCGGTGTGAGCGGTGCCTGTAGCGTGGGACGTGCCTTCCGATTGAGAGGTGGCATGCGTCGTCGAGCTGCCCGACGAGGTGGCGTGGCCCTCGGTGTGAGCTACGCCGTCGCTCACGGCGAAGCCGTGGGTGGTGGCCTTGCTCTCGACGTGGGAATGAGACTCGGAATCGGCCACGGCGTCGGAGATAGATTGACTCTCCTGCTGACCGTAGGCGGTGGCCACGTTCTGGGCTAAGGAATTCGAGATGCTGAACGGGATCGCTATCCCGGCCGAGACCGCCTCGGTGCCGCTCACCTGGCTGGCCGGGACCGAGGCCTCTTGCGCGATGCCGGTCAACATTCGAGAAAGATCGGCCTGGGCCATCCGGCTGGCCAGCGTGATCGCCAGGAACTCCTCCTGGACCGCGGCCATCGCGCGGCAGAACATCTCGCCCTGCTGCTGGGTGTAGGCCTGAGCACCGTCGTCCTGCTGGCCCACTTCCCCCGGCCCCTCACGGCCCATCCCACGCGGTCCCTCGCGGGGGTCCGGCTGCCCGATGGTCAC
>CAYFWA010000781.1:2472-3644 GCA_964346625.1 uncultured Myxococcales bacterium | reverse complement strand
GGGGGAACCGAGCGCAAGGGGTGAGCAGGACCCGAGCGTGTCCTCGGCCGCCCCCGACGCCGAAGGTGCCGATGACCCAAGTGAGCTCGACGGCCTGGGGCCCGAGGCGGATGTCTACGGCCTGTGCGCCACCTTCTACGAGCTGTATACCGGCGCGCGCCTGCTCGATCACGACCAGCTTCCCGTAGAGGAGCTGGTCACGCGCAAGCGACGCGGCGACCGCCCGACCCCGCCGCGCCGGCATCGGCGCGGGGTGAACCCGGACCTGGAGCAGCTTCTGCTCGGCGGCCTGGAGCCGGAGCCGCGGGACCGGCCCCGCTCCATGCACGATCTGGCCGACGACCTGCGGCGCGTGGAGGATCGCCTCCCCATCCGGTTCCGCCGGCCCCGCCTCGGCCGGCGGCTCGCGCTGGGCTACCGCCGCCACCGGGCCCTGGTGCACCTGGTCACGCTCTTTGTGGTGCTCGCGCTCACCGGGCTCGCCGTCTACGTCCGTCAAATCCGCGACGCCCAGCACACCGCGGAGCGCGAGCGCCACCGCGCCGAGCGCTCGCGAAGGGCCGCCGAGAGCCAGTCCCAGCGCGCCGAGCGCGAGCGCCGCCGCGCCGAGGCCCAGGCCCGCAAGCTCAAGCGCCAGCTCGACGTGAGCGCGCGCGAACGCCGCGCCAAGCTGGCCGCCGCCAAGGCGGCGAGCCAGGCTCACGCCGAGGTGGTCGAAAAGAAGGTCCTGCTCGACGCCTCCCGCGACGACCTCCGGCGCGCCCTGCGCCTGGCCCGCCGCCGCGCCGCCGAGGCCCTGGCGGCCACCAAGCGCGCCCTCGCCAGGGCCCGCGCCGAGCGCCAGGCCAAGCTCGAGGTGCAGCGCCTGCTCGAGCAAAACCGCACGCTGCTCAATCGAATCCGGCGGCTGCTCCGCACCGAGCGCAGTCGCAACCAGGAGCTCAAACGCCGAGTGCGCCTGGTGGCCCCGCCCCCCGGGATCTCCTCGCGGCGACCGGAGCCACGGCCAGCCTCCGAAGCGCCTGCACCCGCAGCGCCTGCATCCGCCGCGCCCCCGTCGCCCGCTCCGCCCCGGTCTCCATCGCCGTCCGGGGCTTCGTCTCCGTCCGGGGCCCCATCCGGGGCTCCGTCTCCATCGCCGTCCGGGGCTCCGTCTCCATCGCCGTCCGGGG
>CAYFWA010000781.1:0-2372 GCA_964346625.1 uncultured Myxococcales bacterium | reverse complement strand
GTCCGGGGCTTCGTCTCCGTCCGGGTCCCCATCCGGGTCTCCGTCTCCATCGCCGTCCGGGGCTTCGTCTCCGTCCGGGTCCCCATCCGGGGCTCCGTCTCCAACGTCCAGGCCGCCATCGGCGCCGAAGCAACTCACCCGTCGCTCGAAGTGATGCTTCGTTTGCAACCATGACGCGCGCAAACCACCCACCAGCTCTCGTCCCCCCCTCGGGCATAGTCCTGGTCCTCGTCTTGGTCCCCGTCCTAGCCGCCGTGACCACCGGCGCCCCCGGCTGCCTGGACACCCGGGCCGGGTTCTGCGCCGAGGGCCTGGTGTGCCCCACGCACCTGGTCTGCGACGATCACCACGGGATCTGCGTCCTGCCCGATCAGCTCACCGCCTGCGAGGATCGAGACGACGGATGGCCCTGCTCGTTCCCGGGCGCCCCCGCCGGGACCTACCGCTGTGATCACGGGGTCTGTCTGCCCGGCGACGCGTGCGGAAACCGCGCGCTCGACCCCGGGGAGCAGTGTGATCACGACGCCCTGGGCGCAGCCACCTGCGCGGACTTCGGCTACTCCCGCCCCGAGGGGCTCGCCTGCGGGCCCGACTGCCGGTTCGACGCGTCCGGCTGCGCTCCCACCTGCGGCGACGACGTGCACGAGCCCTACGAGGACTGCGACGACGGCAACCTCGAGGGCGGCGACGGGTGCGACGCCCACTGCGGCCTAGAGACCTGCGTGGTCTTCGTACACTGGAACACGGACGCCACCGAGGTGGATGGCCGCCACTGGTGGTCCGCCTGGCCCACCGTCTCCCAGGCCCTGGAGGACCCACGCCTCATCGCCGGAACCCCTCCCGACCCCGAGGACCCCACTCCCGACCCCGAGGACCCCCCAGGCGCCTGCGAAATCTGGGTCGCCGCCGGCACCTACCATGTCCACCAGGGCTCGCGCACCGACTCCCTGACCCTGCCCGCGGGCGCCCGGCTCTTCGGGGGCTTCGCCGGCGACGAGTACCTGCGCCCGCAGCGCGATCCCGCGGCGCTGCCCACGGTGCTCCACGGGGGCAAGGCCTCCGATCCCCAAGACCGCGTGTACCACGTGATCGTCGGTGGCCCGGATGCCCTGCTCGATGGGTTCACCATCACCGCCGGCAGCGCTGCCACCACGGACGGCTCCGAGACCGCTCAGGCCCTCGGCGGAGGGCTCCTGGTACCGCCGGACGCCACGGGCATGGTGGTCAGAAACTGTACATTCACGGAAAACACCGCCGTGCACGGGGGCGCCGTGGCCAACCTGGCGCCCGCGCCCGGGCTGCGGATCGAGGACAGCACGTTCGAAAGCAACCGGGCGACCCTCCCCGACGCGGCCCAGGCACAGCAGTGTCTCGGCGGCGCGGTGGCCAATCTCGACGACGGCGCGCTCGCGGTCCTGCGATCCCGGTTCACCGACAACGAGGCCGGCAGCGGCGGCGCCGTCGCCCACGAGGGCACCGGCTCGCTGAATCTCCAGAGCTGCCACCTGGAAAAGAACACCGCCCTGTACCTGGGGGGCGCCTTGTACAATGCCGCCCCGGCCGACCTCCTGGATTGCGAGTTCGTGGACAACGAAGGCTACACCGGGGGCGGCGCCCTCAACGCCGCCGGCGCCGGCACCAACGGCACAGACGGCACCCACGCCACGCGCTACACAAACTGCGTGTTTCGGAACAACCAGGCAACGTCCTACGGCGCCGGCGTGGCCAACTACGGCTGCGCCGTGGAGTTCGAGCGCTGCCGCTTCGTGGACAACTCCCCCGCCCAGCTCGGCGGCGCCATGTTCAACCGCTCCAGCGAGCCGTCCATCAGGCGCTGCGAGTTTTTTGGCAACAGCGGAGATCGCGGCGGAGCGATCTTCAGCGACATGGCGTCTGCCGTGGAGATCACCAACAGCACCTTCGATGGCAACTGGGCACTTTACTACGGTGGAACCCTCTGCGCCGATCGCGACGCACACCTGGCCATCCTCCACAGCACCATCGTCCGCGGCCTGGCCGGGGGCTCCGGCAGCGCGGTGTACCTGTCCACCGATGCGACCGTGGACCTGGCCAACTCCATCCTCGCGCTGAACGCCTACCCGGTGTTCGACGGGTACGGCGGGGGCGTCGACGCGCGCTACAGCCTGATCATGCGCAACTACCCCGGAGTCGGGATCCTGGACGCCACCCCCCTTTTCGAGGACCTGCAGGCCGGCGATCTCCGCCTCGCCGCCGGCTCCCCCGGCATCGACGCCGCCGACGGCGATCTGGCCCCTCCGCAGGACCTCGACGGCCTCCCTCGCTGCGACGATCCCAGCACCCCGAACACCGGCATCGGCACCCCTGCCTACGCCGACATGGGCGCCCACGAG
>CAYFWA010000780.1:0-3644 GCA_964346625.1 uncultured Myxococcales bacterium | reverse complement strand
TCACGGATGGCGAACCGCAACCCCGCCTCGGCCGCAATGGTGGTGATCAGCTCCACGTCCATCTGCACGTTGTCGCCGGGCATCACCATCTCCCGCCCCTCGGGCAACGTCACCACGCCCGTCACGTCCGTCGTGCGGAAGTAGAACTGGGGCCGGTAGCCGTTGAAAAACGGCGTGTGCCGCCCACCCTCTTCCTTCTTGAGCACGTAGACCTCGGCCTTGAGCTTCCAGTGCGGCGTGATGCTCTTGGGCTTGGCCAGCACCTGACCCCGCTGCACCTCGTCGCGCTTTACGCCCCGCAAAAGCGCCCCCACGTTGTCGCCCGCTTGTCCTTCGTCCAGCAGCTTGCGGAACATCTCCACGCCCGTCACCACCGTCTTGCGCGTCTCGCCCATGCCCACGATCTCCACCTCGTCGGACACCTTCACGATCCCGCGCTCCACCCGGCCCGTGACCACCGTGCCGCGACCCGAGATGGTGAACACGTCCTCCACCGGCATCAAAAACGGCTTGTCGGTGGCCCGCTCGGGCTCCGGGATGAAGTCGTCGCAGGCGTCCATGAGCTCCTGGATGCTCGGCGTCCAGGCCTCGTCGCCCTCCAGCGCCTTGAGCGCCGAGCCCCGCACGATCGGGATGTCGTCGCCCGGGAACTCGTAGGCCGACAGCAGCTCGCGCAGCTCCAGCTCCACCAGGTCCAAAAGCTCCTCGTCCTCCTCGGCGATCATGTCCACCTTGTTGAGGTAGACCACCAGCGCCGGCACGTTCACCTGCCGCGCCAGCAGCACGTGCTCGCGGGTCTGGGCCATGGGGCCGTCGGTGGCCGCCACCACCAGGATGGAGCCGTCCATCTGCGCCGCGCCGGTGATCATGTTCTTGATGTAGTCGGCGTGGCCGGGGCAGTCCACGTGGGCGTAGTGGCGGTTTTCCGTCTGGTACTCCACGTGCGCCGTGGCGATGGTGATGCCGCGCGCCTTTTCCTCGGGGGCCTTGTCGATCTCGTCGAAGGCCGTGAAGCTCGCCCACCCCTTTTCGGACAGGTACTTCGTGATCGCGGCGGTGAGGGTCGTCTTGCCGTGATCAATGTGGCCGATGGTGCCGATGTTGACGTGCGGCTTCGAGCGCTCGAACTTTTCCTTCGCCATGTCGTGCTCCTCCTGGCGCGGCCGGGCTGGCCGGCTCGGCGACGGGGTACGCGGGGGGCTACCGCCCCGAGTGATCCAGAGAATCCCGTAAAACCTGAAGTAAAAAGCCCACGACCGGACTTGAACCGGTGACCTCCTCCTTACCAAGGAGGTGCTCTGCCTGCTGAGCTACGTGGGCTCAAGTCACAGAAATCATATTATAATTATACCTGTTCTCTTTCCTTCCGCGCCAGAGAAGGCGCCTGCACACGCCGCCTGGGGGCGCCTCGAGAGCGGGAAACGGGGCTCGAACCCGCGACCCTCAGCTTGGAAGGCTGATGCTCTACCAACTGAGCTATTCCCGCATCGCTTTCGGTGCCCGGCTCGTCGGCCGGGCCACTGGTGGGGGGAGGATTCGAACCTCCGAAGTCATTCGACGGCAGATTTACAGTCTGCTCCCTTTGGCCGCTCGGGAACCCCACCGGGTCGATATCGTTGTGAGCTGGCGATGGGACTTGAACCCGCAACCTGCTGATTACAAATCAGCTGCTCTACCATTGAGCTACGCCAGCGCGATAATCCTCCTGCTGCTGCTGCTGCCGATCCGGCGACTGCCGATCCGGCGGTTGCCGATCCTGATCGCTCCTGATCGCTGAGCTCGGGCCCGATTCGGACCCGGGGTCCGTGGCGTGAACCGATCCGGCGTCGGGTCGGCTTAATATTTCACTTGCAATAACAAAGTATTACGCACCAAAGCCCGCGCCGTAGCACGTAGACTGCCGATTTATAAGGAAATCATGTTGGGTGTCAAGCTATTTTTCCGGGGGATCTCGCAGCGCAGTCCGGGTGGATCCCGCAGCGGCCCCGACACGCCCTGCGTGCTCCAGACCTCGAAGCCCGGCGATCCCGCCCACCCCGTGGACGACACGAGATCCGAGTGCCGCTTTTATACCTTTTATACTATGATTTCAGGCAGTATGGCAATGGTGGTGCCCATCGACACCGAATCTGGGGTATCATGGCCGCCATGCCCACCGTCGAAACCGAGCTCCGCGTGGCGGCGCCTCCGACCGCCGTCTGGCGATCGCCGCTGGATCGCGGCCGCTGGAGACAGTATTCGGATTTCTTTTCTCTGGATCCAGCGCGCCCCCTGGCAGAAGGACAGGCTTTTTGGTTCGTTGCGGCGCGGGAGCTTGCAGGAGGGTAACGAAGATGATCGACGCCAAGATCGCGCTGAGCGTGCTGCTGGGCCTCACCCAGAAGTTCACCAGCGAGGAGTCCCTGGAAGACATCCTGCACGCCGTGGTGGAGGCCGCGCTGCGCCTGCTGCCGGGCAACCACGCCTCGGTGCGCGTGCTCGACGACGACCGCACCGAGTTGCTCTGTGGAGCCCGGGCGGGCAAGGGCACCGAGAGTCGCCCCATGGTGTTTCGGCCAGGTGAGGGGGTCATCGGCTGGGTGGCCGAGCACGGCTGGGTGGCCTACGTCCAGGACACCGAGGTGGACCGACGCTTCAAGGGGGGCACCGATCAGGGCTTCGCCGTGCGCTCCCTGGTGGCGGTGCCGCTTTTGTCCTCGGGTCACGTGGTGGGCGTGCTGGCCGTCTCGGCCGAAAAGCCCAACGCCTTCACGGCCGAAGACGAGGCTTTGGCCCTGCTGCTGGGCAACTGCACCGTGCCCATCATCGAGCGTGCCCGGCTCGAGCGGCTGGCCCTGGTGGACCCGCTGACCCAAGCCTACAACGACCGCTACCTGCTGCCGCGGCTGCGCGACGAGCTGGCCCAGGCCACCCAGCGCTCCACGCCGCTTTGCGTGCTGATGCTGGACGTGGACAACCTCAGCGAGCTCAACACCAGCCACGGCTTCGAGATGGGCGACCGGCTGCTCGAGGAGATCGCCCACCGCATCCGCGGCTGCACCGCGGCCCCCACCAAGCTGGTGCGCCGCGGCGGCGGCACCTTCGTGCTGCTCATGCCCCAGACCGCCGAGCCGGGCGCCACCGATCAGGCCGAGGCCCTGCGCAGCGCGGTCACCGGCTCGCCCTTTGCCCTGAGCGACGCGCTCACGGTCAGCCAGAGCGTCTCCATCGGCGTGGCGGCCTGGGACGGCGCCGAGCGCCCCCTGGAGCTGCTCGGGCGCGCCGACGCCGCCATGAAGCAAGCCAAGGAGACCGGCCGCGACCGCGTCAGCCAGGCCGATCTGCCCACCGAGGACTCCTGACCCGACCGCTGATACGCTGATGCCGCCGTGGCCGTCGTGGCCGCCGTGGTCGCCGGATACGCTAATGCCGCCGTGGCCGCCGTGGCCGCAGTGGCCGCCGGATACGCTGATGTCGCCGTGGCCGCAGTGGCCGCCGTGGCCGCCGTGGTCGCCGGATACGCTGATGCCGCCGTGGCCGCCGTGGCCGCCGTGGTCGCCGGATACGCTGATGCCGCCGTGGCCGCCGTGGCCGCTGATATGGAGCCAGTTGCGTTGTTGGCAACAGTCCAAAGATACACGCGTAATCGGCGTCGCGAAAACAAC
>CAYFWA010000779.1:0-3651 GCA_964346625.1 uncultured Myxococcales bacterium | reverse complement strand
ACCAAAGGTCGGTCCTAGTTCATACCTTGACGTATTTAACCGACGAGCGACGCAGGCAGAATTAATGGATCGGCGCACGAATGCCGAAGTTATTCTTGCGCGAGCCCTGAGGGTACACCGGGGGCACCGAGCTGCGTGAGCAACTCGCCCCCTCTGTCGGGCTGGCATCGATGTTGCAGCTCCAGCGGAGCCGAAGCCGGAGTCTGAATCCGAATCGCGGGCTTGGGTCGTGAGATGGTGCTCGGAGTTTGGTGGTCCGGTCCAGATGTCCGCGATTCTGGCTCTGTGATGACGAGTAATCCAATGCATCGGCCTGCTTGGACCTGCTTGGACCTGCTTGGGCCTGCTTGGGCCTGCTTGAACCTGCTTGAACCTGCTTGAACCTGCTTGGACCCGCGACCCACTCACGGATCTCCGGTCGGTTTCCTTTTTTCTTCTTTCGGAGGTGCTGCCGTGACCGATCCACGCATCCTGGCCTCGGACATCGACGGTACGCTGCTGCTCGATGACGAGCCCACGCCGGGGCTGGAGACCCTGCGGTTGCTGCTGCAAAACGCACCGGCGGACGTGCGGCTGGTCTACGTCTCCGGGCGCTCCTTTGCCCAGACCCAGCCCCTGATGGAGCAGGGAATCCTGCCGCCGGCCGACGCCATCGCCGCCATGGTGGGGACCGAGCTCTGGCTCCCACCGTGGGACGCGCCCGACCCGCAGTACCACCGGCTGCTCGACCGGAGCTGGGACCGCGAGGCGGTGGCGCGGGTGGTGCAGAGGTTCGAGGAGGTGCGGCCGCAGCCCGAAAGGTACCAGACCGATCTGAAAGCGAGCTATTTCTGCGAGGATCAAACCGTGGTGGAGCGCCTGCGCGAGGCGCTGGACGCGCAAGGGCTTCGGGCGCGGATCATCTGGTCGGCGGGCAAGCATCTGGATCTGCTGCCCCGGGCCGCGAGCAAGCTCCAGGCGGTGGAGTTCATCCGCCGCCGCTGGCAGGTGCCGCCGAAGCGGGTGCTGGTCTCGGGGGATTCGGGCAACGATCGGAGCATGCTGGCCGAGCCGGGCTTTCTGAGCGTGGCAGTGGGCAACGCCGAGCCGGAGCTCGACGATCTACCGGACGGGCAGCGGTTTCACCAGGCGGATCTCCCCTACGCCGCCGGAGTGCTGGAGGGGGCGGAGGCCTTCGACTTCTGGACGCCGGGTGACCCCACCCCGCCACCGGACAAGCGGTGAGCCGAAGTGTCGGGAGCCCCCGCTTCCTCCGCTTCCTCTGCTTCCTCCGCTTCCTCCGCTTCCTCTGCTTCCTCCGCTTCGGCCGTTCTCGGAAACGGTGAGACTCTGCGCTTTCATGGGACATGCCTGACCCACGGGCGGGTTTCTTCGGGACGACCAAGGCCTTGTGAGCTTCCCGATTCTCCCGTTTCGGTGCCTTTCATTTCGCCCTCTGCGTCGATGAGTCCCTTGAAGTGACGTCACAAACGGCTCAGCGACGGGTCCGCGAAGAGATTTTCCCCGGACCCTGCTACAATGGTTTCCAGGCGCTGCGGTCCGGCCGATCCCGCATCGAGCCGCAATCCCGACGAGGACAGCCCGTCGTAAGGACGTGGCTCCCGGACAGTGGGCGCTCCCGGTGGGAATCCCCCCCCGGCCAGACATGGAGAGGAAGCAATGATGAGGAAGGCTCCCCTGGCACGTGGTTTTTTCGCCGCGTTGGCGCTCTTTTCGACCCTGGCGGTGCTCGGGGTCGGGGCGTGCTCGGACGACGACGGGCCGGGGCCCGACGCGGCGCTGTCGGACGGGGCGGTCACCGACGCGGCGCCCGACGGCGCGCTGGACGGAGGCGCAGACGGAGACGGGGGGGCGGACGCGGACGCGGGATCGCCGCTGGCCCCGGCGCGCTCCTGCGAGACGGTGTTTCGCTACGAGCCCACCGATCCGGTGAGCTCGGTGCAGGTGGCCGGGGAGTGGGACTGGAGCACGCCGGAGACCATGACGCCGGACGGCGCGGGGGCCTACACCCTGACCAAGCGGCTGGACCCGGGGCTGTATGCCTACAAGCTCATCGTGGACGGGCAGTGGATGCTGGACCCGGGCAACCCCTATCGCAAGTACGACGGGGGCATCGAGAACTCGGGGATGCGCGTGCCGGACTGCCGGGACCCGCTCTTGCGGCTGGTGTCGTTTCAGCGCACCGCCGGGGGCGCCACGGCCCGCGTCGCGCTGCTGCGCGGGGGCGACGATGGCAGCGGCGGCGGCGGCAACGATGGGGCGGGGGCGCCGCTGGACGCCTCGGCCATCGCGGTGGTGCTGGGGCACGACTTCCAGCACAGCCCGGTGGCCTTTACCCACCACACCGAGGCCCACGAGCTGGAGGTGACGCTGTCGGGGCTGGCCGACGGTAAGTACACCCTGCGCTTCGAGGCCGCGGACGAGGACGGGCGCTCGGCGCGCCCCCTGCGGATCCCCTTCTGGGTGGAGCCCGAGCCCTTCGATTTTCGCGACAGCGCCATCTACATGGTGTTCCTGGATCGGTTCCGGGACGGCAACCCGGGCAACAACCCGGGGCCGACGGCGGGCGCGGCGCCCACCGCCGACTGGTACGGTGGCGACCTGGCCGGGGTCACCGCGGCCATCGAGCAGGGCTACTTCGACACGCTGGGCATCCGGACGCTGTGGCTCTCGCCGTTTCAACGCAACCCGGACGTGGCCTACGACGAGCACGGCCACGGGGTGACGGGCTACCACGGCTACTGGCCCATCCGGGCCCGGGAGCTGGACCCGCGCTTCGGCACCGAGGCGGAGCTGGAGGCGCTGGTGACCGCGGCCCACGCCCGCGGCATCCGGATCCTGATGGACTACGTGATCAACCACGTCCACGAGGACCACGAGTACTACGTGGCCCACCCCGAGTGGTTCCGCACGGGGTGCCGGTGCGGTGACGCGGGCTGCGACTGGACCGCCCACCGGCTCGACTGTTTGTTTCAGATGTACCTGCCCGACGTGAACTGGGAAAACCCCGACGTGGGCGAGGCGATCATCGCAGACGCCCTGTGGTGGCTGGAGCGCTTCGACCTCGACGGGCTGCGGGTGGACGCGGTGAAGCACGTGGAGGACGCGGCGATCTTCAACCTGTCCACCCGCGTCCACGAGGCGCTGGAGCAGGGCGGCACCGAGTACTTTTTGCTGGGCGAGACGGCCATGGGCTGGGGCGGGCCCGACATCGCCAACAGCCTCGGCGAGTACGCCACCATCAGCCGCTACATCGGCGAGCGCGGCCTCAACGGGCAGTTCGACTTCGTGCTGTATCACGCGGTGTCGTACAACACCTGGGCCCACGACACCTACGGGCTCGTTCACGCCGACTACTGGACCCAGGCGAGCCTGGATCACTACCCGGCCGACGCCGTGATGACCCCCTACATCGGCAGCCACGACACCCAGCGGTTCATCTCGCTGGCCGATCCGGCCGCGGCCGGGGTGGTCTACAACAAGTGGCCGTCGGACGGGCTGCCCGACGAGCCCGCCACGGACGATCCCTACGGGCGGCTGCGGGTGGCGCTGGCCTGGACCTTGACCCTGCCCGGGGCGCCCCTGCTTTACTACGGCGACGAGTACGGCGAGTACGGGGGCTCGGACCCGGACAACCGCCACCGGTGGCGG
>CAYFWA010000778.1:2514-3657 GCA_964346625.1 uncultured Myxococcales bacterium | reverse complement strand
ACAGAATTGCGCCTCGGCGCCCTCGGTGCGTCGAACTCATTCTTGCGCGAGCCCTCAGCCCGAAACGCCGCTGGCCTCGTGGTACCGCTGGTGCAGCGTCTGCGTGGTGGGGCCGGGAGCGCCCGAGCCCACGCGGAAACTCTCTCCGTGCTCGTCGAGAACCGCGGTGACGGGCATGATCTCGCGCAGCGTGCTGGTGAGGAAGATCTCCTGCGCCGCCCGCAGATCCGCGGGATACAGCGCCTGCTCGCTCACGGTGAGGCCGGCCTGGCGGGCGATGGAGAAGACCTGTTGGCGGGTGATGCCCTCCAGGATCCCGGCGTCCAGCGGCGGCGTCTGCAGCTCACCTTCGCGCAGGATGAACAGGTTGCTCGAGGCCCCCTCGGTGAGCCGGCCGCGGTGATCCAGCAAGATCGCCTCGTGCGCGCCGCAGCGCTTGGCGACACCGAGGGCGAGCAGGTTCACCAGGTAGTTGCCGCTCTTGGCGCCGGCGGCGATGCCCTGATCGCTGCGACCGGTGGGCACCAGGTGGATCAACGCCCCGCCGATGTACAGCTCTGCCGGGTGGGCCGTGAAGGGGACCACGATCACCACTCGCCGCGGAGTGCCGGCGGTGGCCGGATCGAGCTGGATCTGTCCCGAGCCCCGGGTGACGATGACCCGGATGGTGGACTCGGGGTTGCCCGCCGCCCCCAGCGTCGCCTGCACGTCCGCGCGGATGGGCGCGAGCCCGCCGGGCAGGGTCATCTCGATGCGATCCGCGGAGCGCTGGAGCCGCCTGAGGTGCTCCTCGAGCAGGTAGGGCCGCCCCCCGTAGGTCCGGATCACCTCGTAGATGCTGTCGCCGTAGAGAAACCCTCGATCCGTGACGGGGACCCGGGCGTCCTGCTCGTCGTGGATCTCACCGTCGATGGATACCTGCGTCGTCACGGGAGCGTAGCCTCCGTTAAGAAATCTGCGAAGAAGTCCGCGAAGAGGTCCGAAATCAAAGAAGCCCACCCACGCCAGCCGTGGCCTGGCGTGGGGTTCCCTTCGTGGCACACCCGCGCTCGCGGCGCAACTGCCGCGTCGTGCCCCCGGGGCGGGAACCTCGAGACCGCGCGGCGCGTCCACCCCAGGGCACCACGCCTGGCACCACGCTCG
>CAYFWA010000778.1:0-2414 GCA_964346625.1 uncultured Myxococcales bacterium | reverse complement strand
AGGCCTGGCTGGCACCACGCTCGAGGCCTGGCTGGCACCACGCTCGAGGCCTGGCTGGCACCACGCTCGAGGCCTGGCACCAGGCGCGACGCCATGCGCCGCACCCGGATCTGTGGTATGAAAAGGACCACTCAATCAGCCACGGGAGAGGAGTACCCATGAAACGTTTCAAAATTATTGGTTTTGTCGGCATTTTTGCGATCGCGGGTCCCCTGGGGGGATGCTCGGATGACGACGATGATCAGGCCGTGTGCGGCAACGGGCAGATCGAGGGCAGCGAGCAGTGCGACATGGATCAGCTCGCCGGCCTGACCTGCCAGGACGTGGACAGCAGCTTCACCGGCGGCACCCTGGCCTGTAGCGGCGACTGCACCTACGACACCAGCGGCTGCACCACCGGCGACGAGTGCGGTGATGGCAACGTGGATCCCGGCGAGGACTGCGACGGCAACGACCTGGACGGTCAGACCTGCGAGAGCGTGGGGGACTTCACCGGCGGCTCCCTGAGCTGCGACGCCGACTGCAACTTCGTGGTCACCCAGTGCGTGGGCTGCGGCAACGGCATCGTGGAGGCGGGAGAAGACTGCGACGGCAGCGATCTGGACGGCCAGACCTGCCAGGACGTGGGCAACTTCACCGGCGGCACCCTGGGCTGCGACGCCAACTGCAACTTCGACACCGGACAGTGCGCGGCCGGCGAGGACTGCAACAACGGCGTCATCGACGCTGGCGAGGACTGCGACGGTACGAACCTCGGCGGCAACGAGTGCGTCGACGTGGGCCCCTACTCCGGGGGCATCCTGAACTGCGCCAACGACTGCACCTTCGACACCTCCACCTGCGAGCTGAGCACCGCCGGTCAGATCGACAACGTGCTGAGCGCGGCGGACGGCACCTCGCTGGGGCTGCCGGTGAACGGGGCCTGGGTCACCTACGTCAAGCCCGCCATCGGCAACGATCCGGCCGGGTTCTTCCTGCAGTCGGTGCAGGCCGGCCCGGCGCTGTTCGTGGCCATCGACCCCACCACCCTGACCCCGGAGCCGACCTTTGGCGACGAGGTGGACTTGGTGGTGGAGGCCAAGGAGACGGACAACAGCCTCCCCCAAGTCACCGACATCAGCGGCTACGCCCGCGTGAGCACCGGCAACGCCTACACCTCCCTGGCGCAGAACGTCACCGGCGCCAGCGACCTGGTGACCCACCTCGACGACTACACCTACGAGCTGATCAACGTCGACCTCACCATCACCGGGCCCTTCGGCTTCGCCGGCTCCGGCCACAAATCGGCCCCGGTGGACACCACCGCCCTGATCAACGACCCGGATCTGGAGCTGCGGCTGCCCACCTCGCTGGTCAACAGCTCCGGGCTGGACGAGGGCTGCATCCTCACCGTGGAGAACACGCCGCTTTGGCGCTATCAATCCACGGCCCAGATCTCGGCCTGGGAGCTGAGCGAGCTCACCATCACGAGCTGCGACGCGCCCCAGGTGCTGAGCGCCCTGGCCACCGCCTCGGACACCGTGGTGGTGACCTTCAGCCGGGACCTGGACCCCAACACCGTCAACGCCAACGGCGACCAGTTCACCATCGAGGACGCCTCCAGCAACGACCTCACCGTCACCGCCGCCTCGGTGACGGCCAACGAGGTGACCCTCACCACCGCTGCCCAGACCGGCAACGCCGACTACACGGTGACCGTGGCCGCCACCGTGGAGGACATCTACAACGTGGGCGTGGACCAGGCGGCCAACACCGCCTCCTTCCTGGGCTACGAGGACTTCCAGAGCCAGCTCTACATCTGGGAGGTGGACGCCAACAACCCCGGGGGCGACGACGCGGAGTTTTTCGAGATCTGGAACAACACCGGCGCCCAGGTGGATTTCGGCAGCGCGAAGTACTTCGTGCTGCTGCTCAACGGGGGCAACAACGGTCTGACCTACGACGCCTACCAGCTCACCGGAACCCTCGCCAACGACGCCGTGTACACCGTCGGCGAGGTGGCCAACGTCGACCTGTCGCTCAGCGGCTCCATCCAAAACGGCGTCGACGGCATCCTGCTGGTCCGCTGCGACACCTGCAGCGGCACCAGCGACTTCCCCGGTGGCACGGACGTGGGCTCCAACAACACCTTCACGGTCAACAGCCACACCGCCACGAAGATCGATGCCCTGTGCTATGACACCAATGCCAGCTTCGGGGACGACGCCACCCTGCGCGCCAAGCTCATGAACGTGCCCCAGTGCTGGGACGAGGGCGACGCGAACGCCGATTTGTCCAACCAGCGCCTCGGCGCCAACGGCTGGATCCCGCAGACGGTGAGCCCCACCGCGAAGTAGCGCCGTCGGCCGGGGGGCGGCGATGACGCCGTCGCCCCCTGCCCCCTTCCCCCCCTTTCCCGTTGCGCATCGACCCCC